>NZ_JBQLZL010000104.1:0-79134 GCF_052168255.1 Almyronema sp.
CTGGAGGTTCAAAGCAGGCAGATATTCAAGCGATCGCGGCAGCGGTGCAATCAGGCCGCCTTGTATTGGTGGAAGGACAGGGGGCTGTGGGCGTGGGGGGTGATGTTAGGCAGTCGTCAATTGTATCGGGTAGCGAAAATATAATTGGAAACCATAACACAGTTATCTATATTCGTGGAGCAGATGCACAAACTATTCAGGCTGCACTAGGTCAGTCTACGGAAAAATTATGTCGCGATCGCCAAACGCTTGACCAATATCTTCAAGCAGTGCTAAATCGCCTTCAACAGCAGGGCTGCTTAGATATTAAGTCAAACGTAATAAGCAGTAAAAAGCAGTTTAACTATGCGGCTAGAATTTCAGATTTTGAATTACCCTTTGGACCACTGACTTTACGAGGAGAAGCTTTCTTTCTCTTTTCTGAATTTGCTTCGCTAGGAATGCCTATCTTGCAGAGTTTTTCAGGTGAATGTCTACGGTGGGCAAAGAAAGCAGTGAATGCTAAAGCAGCAGGGCAAGCTTTCTACAATTTCAGAATACCGACGCATCTATGTTTTGCAATTGCCTTGGTCGATCAGTTAGATAGCGAAACTAGAAAAATTATTCAAACTACAAACCCGATTGATCATCGCGTCGATATTTTGTGGTACGAAATCCCTGTTGCTTTTGAGTTGAGTCAGCAGAAGTTGTATTTCTATAACAAGCCTGCAAACTTTTTTGATTACTTTAAGGGGGAGGTTGCTTGGCAGCCCATACGAACAGTGATTCAACAACTTCTGAACAGTGAGACTGCCTGAGTAGATAAAGATATACTGAATAACATGGCTATTTGTCTGAGTGGGCAAATCATAATGACATTAAGCGATCGCTCCATCCTCAGTCCTCCCACCCCCTACGACCAAGACTTCTATGCTTGGACTCAGCAAATGGCTGCCGCCCTACGTCAGCAAAACTGGGCAGCTCTAGACATTGAAAATCTGGCCGAGGAGATCGAAAACTTGGGTAAAAGCGATCGCCGTGCCCTCAAAAGTCGGCTAGAAATCCTGATCATGCATTTGCTCAAGTGGCAGTTTCAACCAACTCAGCGCAGCAACAGTTGGAAAGCCACCATCACCGAACAACGCCTCAGAATTCAGGATTTGCTAGCCGATAGCCCCAGCCTCAAAAACTATTTGAACGACACCCTGCCAACAGCATACAGAAATGCTAAACGCCTTGCTGCAGATGAAACAGGGCTAGCGCTCTCCTCGTTTCCAGAAACTTGCGCTTACTCTGTTGAGCAGCTTCTAGAAAATGATCAATGGCTACCTGCTGAAGAACAATCATCTTAATTTGCATATAGTCTCGGCTCTGCTGCACCTCGCCCGGACTGACGATTTCCACAACCAGAACTGGCGGTGCTATCGACAGCCGAATCGTATTGCGCTGTCGCAATTGCTCAATATGTTCTTCTCGAATCACGGTCAAATCTGGATAGCGGTTCCTCGGCTCTCCTCGCACTTCCAGTTCTAGACCGTGTCCTCTGATGCGGCGATGACCCACGATAAACAGTAAAGCAGCGAACAGCAGATGGCAATCTCAACATGCCAACCAGATTCGGGGGGCACCTCCCCTGGTTCTTTATTGAAAAGCTTGTATAGCTTCTCTGTTCCATCCTCATATGACAGATACTCTTCAAAGCTCTGGAACCGTTGCTTGCTCTGAATCATAAAAAGAATAAGGCGTTTAGAGAGCTTTTGTTTTGCTCTCGGCCTTTAGCTATAGTTCGTCACTGGGGCTTGCTCATCGAGCTGATCCACTTCTTCAAGAATATCTTCTGGGTTTTGCTGTTTAGCCTTTTGAATATAGTTGAGCTTCATTTCTTCTAAAAGATCACTTAATAGCTTTTGCAGTTCTGTTTGGGTGCCGCCTTGCGTGAGTTCTTGCCCAAGCGCCTGACGAAAATCATGGCTAAGCTGATCGACCAACAAACGACCTTCCACATCGGCATAAGATGTGGCCAAAACATCGCAACTGGCCTGAGCCAGATAATCCGAAATTGGCGCTATCATATCTTGAGGAATTGCTTGTATGCCTGGAATTTGCTGCAAACCTTCATAGAGTTCAGACGCTTTTAGCGCCCTTTGCAAGCTATGGCGCAACAACGCTTCTAAATCAGGTTTGATAGTGGGCATTACCTGATAAATGACTAAACGCAATAAGCGATCGGTGAGCTGATCTAATTTATTTGGATCGCCAACCTGCACGTAGTTATTACCAGCGTGATCTAGCGCCGCAATTTCACCTGCATTGACCGCTTCTTTGGCTTGATTTACCAAACGAACCAAAGCAAAGCGAGAAACCCGCTCAGCCAGATAAGCGGCTGGTTCATGGGTCATTTGCCCTAGCAGCCGTTCTAAATTTAGCAAGCGAGAACGATGAATTCGAACCGCTGCTGGTATCAGCCTCAGCCAGCGCCAAAAAGGTAAAAATAGCGGCAATTCGTACCAGCGCCGAGCGATCGCATCTAACCAAGAAATCCCAGCCGTTTGGCGGCTAATAACCAGCGTGCGAATACCAAACTCAAGTGCAAAAAAACCAATAAAATAAATATCAATGCGCCAAAAATTATCTACAAATTGCCCAATTTCATTGGTTTCACGAAAATAGTTAGACGCAATTAACGGACGCAGCTTTTGGTTAAAAAAGGTTTGGATAGTAGGCCAACTGTTTGCAGCTAAAAAAGGCGGACTCCAAAAAGTTAAAAATGCTTCTCGGTTAGAGCTAATGCCCACAAAAGATCGCAGTCTGCGTTTGAGGCGGGCAAAGGTTGCTGATTTATCGGCCAATAAAAACGGATTTTCATCGACGATGGCTAAACTTTGTTTTTGTAGTTGCTCCAAAATAGCTAGACTGTTTGCTGCTGTTGGCCCTTGAGCAGCGATCGCGGCCTCTAACTGCGTCACTGTTTGCAAATAGTTTTCGGTGAGTTCGTTTGGTTCAATTCCTTTAACCGGGTCATATTGTTGAACCACTCCCGGTAAATACTGCAAATATAAATCTCTCAGAGGAATATAAGTGATATTAAAAAATACCAAGAGCAAGTTGGCTACCATCACGATCGCCATTAGCTTTTGCCAAAAAAAATTCTCCTGAGATTGCGACAAAATTCTCATACCCCTTCACCTCTGATCTGCTATTCCTGGCGATGAATCGCCCGCTCATTAGAACGCTGTTGCTTTAGCAGTCGTCCAACAAGTTCTTTTGAGTTCTAACATTGCTTTCATCAAAGGCGATCGCGGTGCTGAGAACATCCCGCTGCGGTTGGACAGAACATATTTTAGCTGGCTAAAGTCGCTCCCTAGACAGATGCATCTTTGAGCGCGATCGCTAAAGATTCAACTTAGGTAGCTGGTAAAAAAGCAGCTTATTCTACTAACTACCTGTGAGCAATCAGCCGTTAGCAAACATTCGATATTAGATCAACATGGCTTCCGAAAAACCGCTAGAAGGCGTTATTTTGATCGATTGCGCCAAGTCAAATGCTAAGCAAGGGCTGGCGATCGCAGCCAAACAGTGTGGCTTTGGCGAAGATACGGAACGCTTTATGAGCACCCTAAAGCAGGCTTGTCAGGACATGGGTGTAGAACTCAACCAGCTAGAAGATTTAGTCACCGAGCAGCAGCGCGTCAAGCGTCAAGGCGGCATTGAAGTTGCTCCCGAAACTCCAGCCGATTTATAACCAACGCAGACGATAAACGCAAAATCTATAACTTTGGGTGGGAGTTAGCTGATCCCCAAATCTGTTACGTCTAAAGCAAGTCGTTAAACATAACGCAAATTCTAAGACTTGGAGAAAATTATTTATGGTTTCTGCTAATAGTGCTCAGTCTAATGTGCTTTCGGATGAGGCAAAGCAAGTTTATCAAGCCTATACCCAACTAGGCACCGATGAGAAGCTGGCTCTGCTTTACTATGTCTATGAAAAGATGGGCGATTCGGTCACTCCCGCAGCACCGAACGCAGCCCAACCTGAGCTAGTAGATACGCTGGCATCTGGTTACTTTGAACTAGATGATGACGCCCAACTTGTCATCATGCGAGAAATTGTTGAAGGCAAAGACTCAGAATCGTCTCGCGCTTACGGTGGCTTGACGGCTAACAATCAGCTGCTGGTCTGGTATATTTGGGCAGATGCCATGGGCGATCGCGTTGTCGATATGCCAGAAGATTATGAGCCGAGTAAGGCTATTAATCAGGCGCTAAAGCAAATTGAAAATTTAGAGTTTGAATCACAAATTTCGGTACTGCGAGAAGCCGCTAGCAATATGGGCTACAGCGAAGTACAAGAAATTCCTTCTCAAGCTGAAACGGGCAAAACACCTAGCCTATAAAAAGCAGTGAAGCGGCATTTAGCCAGCAGCAGCGAAGCTAATTTTTAAGCTTCGCTGTTTTGGGTTTTGATAAATCTGTCGCCAGGGCGAAGTTGAGCTTTATCCTTTTCGTTAACATAAAGCTGTTGGCAAATCGTTTTTTTGTTCGCACTTGACTGAAGGGAGCTAGTCAAAGCTGGCTAACAGAAAAGCAGTGATGATTAATAGCAACTAGCAAAATTTGAAGCCAGAAGCTGTTTGAAAAGGTATCTGCGGCGTGGCAAAACGGTTTGGATCTCCTTAACAAGGGAAACTTCCGTACCGATTTCCCTCTTTTTAGCAGCTATGGGGATCGCTGATTGCCTAAAATTGCAGCCATTGGCTTTTCAACACCTTCCTTAGGTCTGGCTAAGTCAATCACCAAAATAATCAAAGGCTTTTTGAAAAAATTAGTTAAAAACTGGTTAAAGTTTCAACTTTTTTGATCACGCTCAAACTGCTTTTTGGAGAAGAGAAAAACTAAAAAAGTGAATAAATGGCTAAGACGACTTGTTTTTAACTTAAGGCGATCGCAAAATTATAAGACCATAAGCACAAGAATATTTATTGACAGCTAGAAAACAGTATAAGAAACCATTACGACTCCAAACAGACTCAACTCAAACTCAGTTAACCGATAGACACAATAGGGGGTTTTATGGCTACTCAAGTTTCTGGAAATAAACGGGTTGCTATCCTAATTGAAAACCAGTTTGAAGACGCTGAATTTCAGGTACCCTACACAGCACTAAAGCAAGCGGGGGTCGAAACCGTCGTTTTAGGATCTCGGATGAACGACGAATACACGGGCAAGCGTGGCCAAGTCACCCTTCGACCCAATGCCACCGCTACAGAAGTTCGCTCTGAAGACTTTGACGCCATTCTAATTCCGGGAGGAGGCGCACCCGATCAGATCCGGCTTAACCCAAATGCTGTTCGCCTGGTTATGAACGCGATCGCCCAAGACAAAATCGTTGCAGCGGTTTGCCACGGCCCGCAGGTTTTAATCGAGGCAGATCAGCTTCAGGGCAAGCAAGCAACTGGCTACCGCTCAATTCGCAAAGATATGCAAAATGCAGGGGCGACCTATATTGATGAGCCAGTCGTGGTTGACGGCAATCTAATCACCGCTCGTCAACCGGGCGACTTGCCCCTGTTCACCACCATGTTGCTCAGCGCCCTAAGGCTAGACCTCAGCGGCGAAGCCCTGCCAGAACTGGGTGGCCAAAATGATAGCTGGTGGCAACTCGCTGAAAAATGGGGTGGTTCCAGTCGTCAAGACATTGTCAACGCCTTAAATGCTGCTACCGTAGGCGAACGCTATACCCTGTCTGCCTTTGAAAAATATTTGGAAAAGGTTAGCGACACTGAACTGCGGGTAATTTTACAAGCGGTGATGACCACAAAACGCCAGCACCTTGCCCTGCTAGAGCAGCGTCTCAGTGCCTTCGACGAAAAAGTAACCTGGCAAGCGGTCGGCAGCGAAGCCTTTGCTACTTTACAAAACTGGTTGCAAGCCAGCGACAATATGGCAATTACGCGACGCGCCTTGGGCGACATTCAAACAGGCGTGGTTGATGCGCTCCACTTGGCTGCTCAACTCACTGACCCCACCACAGTTGAAATTTTTAGCCAGATTGAAGATAACCTATCTCGGCACGAGCAGCGCTTTGCTGATTTCTATCGAGCGCGAGCAGGTGCACAAGTTCAGCCTCCGTCTCCTACTACGGTCGCTGCTAGCTGAGGTCTGAGCAAGACGATTAGCGCAGACAACCCCTGAAAAAATTGTACGAGGAAGTTCTATGCAAGTTCCATTGGAAATTGTCTATCGCGGGGTCGATAAAACAAACGCCCTAGAGTCTTTGATTCGCGAAAAAGTCAGCAAGCTAGAAAGGGTTTGCGACCACATTATTAGCTGCCACGTTGCCGTTGAGCAAACCCATGAGCATCCCAGTGCGGGTTCGCCTTACCGAGTCAGAATTAACCTAACGGTTCCACCGGGTCATGAGCTAGCGGTAGACAAAAGCCCTGACCAAGGTACTCAATACAAACCGCCTGAGGCTCTCATCCGAGATGCGTTTGAAGCAGCTCAGCGCCAGCTAACTGAACTAGTCGATCGCCAGCAGCAAAAGGTTAAGCAACATCCTGACCAGTCAGCCGGAGGTATCATTACCCAGCTATTTGCCAGCGAGGGCTACGGCTTTTTGAAGACCTTTTCTGGCCAAGAGGTTTACTTTCACAAAAATAGCGTTTTGCACGACGACTTCGATCGCCTCACCGTAGGTACAGGTGTCCGCTTCTTGATCAGTGAAGGGGAATCAGGGCCGCAAGCCAGCACGTTACAGGTTGTTGACAAGCCAGGAGAACGCGCTGGCAAAGGCGACCAGGCTGAAGACACGGCTGCCACACCACCGCTGGGCTGGCAATAAAATCTGTCGTCAAAGGCAGAAGCAAAGCTTTTCTGTCAGCGACTTTCAGCGATTGCGGTGTCTTAACCGGGGTGGCTACAGCTAGGGGCGAGGGGCTATTGAGTCCCCCCATACTTGGGTTTAGTTAATCGCTTCTGCCCATTCTTTGGCCCAGGTTAGGTGGCGGTGAACCTCTGCTAAGCTGCTGGCTTCGGAATAGAGCCGCAAGACGGGTTCTGTGCCGCTAAAGCGTACCAGTAGCCAGCTATCGTCTTCTAAGGTGAATTTGTAGCCGTCAATTGTGAGGCAGTCTTTAACGGCTTTTCCGGCAATGGTTTGAGGCAAGTTAGTTTGAAGTTCGTTCAGCAAACGCGCCCGTACGTCCATGCTGGCAAGGGGCAGGTCAATGCGATCGTATTCTGACTGATAGCCAGTCGCTGCTTGGAGTTGGCTGTAATAGTCGCTTAGGTCTAGCCCCGACATTACCACCGCTTCTAAAACATAGAGAGCCGACATCAGCGCATCTCGTTCGGGAATGTGATGACCATAGCCAACGCCCCCCGACTCTTCACCACCAATTAAAGCCTGCTGGGCTTGCATGCGGTCGGCAATGTATTTGTACCCAATGGCCGTTTCGTGCAAGGGCAGGTTGTGCATTGCCGCTATGGCTGGAATCAGGTTAGAGCCGCTGATGGTTTTGATCACTTCACCTTTTAGCCCCTGACGGGTAGCCAGGTGATCGATCAAAATTGGAATCAAGATTTGAGAACTGAGAAAGTGACCCTGACCGTCTATAGCCGCAATCCGATCGCTGTCGCCATCAAACACCAAGCCAACAGTCAGCCCGTCGGTAACGCTGGGCTGATAGGCTCTGATTGTTTCCATTGTTTTGACCAGATACTTAGGCAACGGTTCAGGTGACCCCCCGCCAAACAACGGATCGGCGTTGCCATTTAGCTCATCGATAGGCATTTCTAGCAATCGCTCTAGGCCAGTGGCGGCTGCACCATGCATGACATCAGCAAAAACGGTGAGCTTACCGCTGGCGATCGCTGCTCGAATGGGTTCAACGTTGACTTTGGCGCGTAAGCCCTGGCAGTAGCTCGGCCACGGGTCAAACGTTGACAGCGTTCCGGGGGTTTCAGCCGCAGGTATTGTCGTATTTAGCTGGGCTTCTACCTCTTTAGTAATTTCCGGCGGGACTGAGCCGCCAAAAGCGCCTTTAATTTTTAAGCCTGAATAAATCGCTGGGTTGTGGCTAGCGGTAATGACAATAGCGCCCAAAGCATTTTCAGTTTTGGCTGCCCAGCTAAAAGCAGGCGTTGGGGCATAGGTTTCGCTCAGCATCACCTCAAAGCCAACTTGCGCGATCGCTTCGGCGGCGGCGCGGGCAAACTCAGGCGAAAGAAAACGACGATCATGCCCTACAATCACCGTGTTGCTGCCTGTCATCTCTCCGTAGCGCTGCTTAAGCACCTGAGCGGCAACTTGAGCAACCTGCACCACTCGCTCAAATGTAAAATCTGCAGCCATCATACCGCGCCAGCCGTCGGTGCCAAATTGGATTGGCTTGCCAATAAACGAGGCCGGAGAGAGAGCAACCGCCATAACAATACCTTTTAGTTAGGAAAAACCTTGAACTGCTTTCAAGAGTTTAGCGACTTGCTTGTAGTCCCTACCAGTTTTCCGAGGGAAATCTATAAAGAATTCATTTTGCTCAGTCTTTTACTTAGACGGTGCCAACGCGACCGGCATAATTCATGAGCCAGTCAACTGAATAGCTTCAATTACAAAGGGCACTTTTGCGCTCAACACCAGGCTGGCGAGTTGATTGGCGGCAACGCTCAGCCAAACGGTAGGCACAAATTGCGCTGACGATGATGCAGTTTGAATAGCTTCACGGGTGCAGCCCTGGGTAATGCACTGGCCGCGATGATCTAAGGCGGTTAGGGTAACTTCGCCCCGGCTACGCACACAGATTTTGACCTGTGAAAAAGGCCGATGCAGCAAAATACGAATTTCCCCTTGATCTTGCAGCGGCATTAGCACTGGGTGCATTTGCGGATTGAGATATTTAGGATTAGACGGCTGAAGCGCGATCGCTCCTTTTAGGGCAATGCCCAATTTTTGAAAGCGATCGCCGACTGGCTCAAACTGTCGAAGTTGCTGAAAATCAGGCTGAACCTGACGACACCCGTATTCTGATCTATAGCGCCGACATCGACGATGTGGCGAGACAGAATAGCAGGGACGGGAACTCAAGTATTGAGAAGCAGTTTGACTATGCACGACAGTAAATTCCCTGATTGTTGACGATTTTCTCCTACACTCAGGATCGACTGTTTTACGCATAAATGACCGATCGTCTGTGTCACTAATCAAATCGTCTGGTAAAGGGCGATCGCTTAGAATAGCCTCTGCCCAGAGTTCCTCAACTTGTGATACATTGGTCGGGTATGGCGGGATGTAGCGCAGTTTGGTAGCGCACTTCGTTCGGGACGAAGGGGCCGCAGGTTCGAATCCTGTCATCCCGATTTTTGACTCAAGGCAGTTGTTGGCAACAAGCAGTGCTGGCAGGTTGAGGTATTCCAGTGAAAACAATTGGCCTAATCGGAGGCATGAGTTGGGAATCTTCAATCGAGTATTACCGCATCATTAATACAGCGACTCAAGCCAAACTAGGAGGGCTGCATTCAGCCAAAAGTGTCATGTACTCGGTTGACTTTGCCGAAATAGAAGCCTTGCAACATCAGGGGCACTGGCAAGCTGCCGCCGATCTCATGATTGATGCTGCCCAAAAGGTTGAAAAAGCGGGGGCTGATTTTCTTTTGCTCTGCACCAACACGATGCACAAGCTAGCAGACGACGTGCAAGCGCAAATTCATATTCCTTTGCTTCATATTGCGGATGCGACGGCTGATCGCGTTAAAGCGGCAGGAATCGCCAAAGTCGGTCTGTTGGGGACTCGCTTTACAATGGAGCAGGCTTTTTATCGCGGGCGGCTGGTAGAAAACCACGGGTTAGCGGTTCTAGTACCGCCAATGGCAGCGCGAGAAACGGTTCACCGCGTCATTTACGAAGAATTGTGCTTAGGCCACGTTAGCCCAGCTTCGCGATCGCAATACATTGAAATTATGAACCAGCTGATTCAGGCAGGAGCCGAAGGAATTATTTTGGGCTGCACCGAGATTGAACTGCTAGTCCAGATAGGCGATGTTGCAGTGCCGCTGTTTCCGACAACCCGTATTCATGCAGAGGCGGCTGTGGCGAAAGCGATCGCCCCTGAGGTGTAGATTGCAACGCCTCAAAGGCAAGTGCCCAATTCGACCATCAGCCAAACTGGGCACTCGCATCAGCCACGGCTGAGCAGCAGGCTAAGCCTCAGCGCTAACTGTTAACCGAAAAATCTGAAAAGCCCAGTTCAGAAGTGGCAAACCAGCGGTTAGAGTTTTCTCTAAATTCTTGCCAAGCCGCATAAATTTTGTTGTAGCTCGCATCTGCTGCCGCCAGTTCTTCATATAGCTCAAACGAAGCCGTACGCGCCGCTTCCATAATTTCATTTGAAAAGCGCTTTAGCTCCACCCCTTGATCTAACAAGCTGGCTAAAGCACTGGGGTTACGAGCATCATAGCGAGCCATAATGTCGGCATGGGCTTCAGCCGCAGCCGTTCTCAAAGCCTGCTGATAGTTGCTGGGTAAGTCGTTCCAGGCATCGAGGTTGAAGTAAAACGAATATTGTGACGCTGGCTCCCACCAACCCGGATAGTAATAAATAGAGGCAGCCTGATACAGCCCCAATTTTTCATCATCATAGGGGCCAACCCACTCAGCCGCATCAATTGTGCCTAACTGTAGCGCTTGAAAAATTTCGCCCCCCGCCAGGTTTTGCACATTGACGCCTAGCCGCTCCATCACAACGCCGCCCAAGCCTGGAATTCGCATATTAATACCTTGCAAATCCGCAGGCGTGCTAATTTCTCGCTTCCACCAGCCCCCCATCTGGGTGCCAGAGTTGCCACCTGGGAAGCTAATAATATTAAAGTCAGACAGTAGCTCATGAATTAGCTCCAGTCCCCCCCCTTCATAAAGCCAAGCTGTTTGCTGACGGTAATTCAGGCCAAAAGGAACTGCCGTATCAAAAGCAAGGGCTTCGTTTTTACCCCGGTAATAGTAAGAGTTGGTGTGGCCTGCCTGCACAGTACCTTGCTGCACCGCGTCAAGCACTTCCAGCCCTGGCACCAGCTCACCTGCCGCTGAAATGGTAATTTCAAACCTGCCGTCGGTGAGTTCACTTACCCGCTCTACAAACGCCTCACTGCCGCCATAAACCGTATCTAGGCTAGGGGTATAGCTAGAAGCTAAGCGCCATTCTACGCTGCGGCTTTCGTCTACCTGGACGGCAGGGCCGCTAGCGGTAGATTGACTGCTGCTTTGTTGTCCGCAAGCGGCAACCGTCGCTGTTGTGGCAACGCCGAAAGCGGCTCCGCTGACAAACTTCCTTCGTTTCATAGGTATACTCTCTTATCCCGATTAGTGGACAATCGGCGAGACAGCAGAGACTACCCTCCGCCGCTCACACCACGTTAAGCAGTAGCCTACTATACAGCTTTGGACGTATTTGCGTTGCCTGATACAGACGCCCGTGAACAACCGCTTTCTAGCTGACTGACTTTTCTAAAAGGCGAAATACTAGCAAAATGGCGACCGTTACAATGCAAGCAATCAGGCCAATTTGCCACAAACCACAAGCGGCTACTACACCTAAGGCTGCCGAGGTCCAAATTGCGGCGGCTGAGGTCAGGCCGCGAATGCGAATGCGATCGCTTTCACTCCGAGACTGCTGCACAATTTCGCCCGCGCCCAAAAAACCCACTCCTGAGGCTACTCCTTGAATAACCCGGCTCAGGACGTCAGCGCTTTGCTCAACGGCACCTGTTTGAATGCTGCTGAGTACAAACAAAGCGGAACCAAAGCTTACAAGCATGTGAGTTCGAAGCCCCGCAGGTTTATCGCGACTTTCTCGCTCCCAGCCAATAACTGCGCCAAATAGCAGAGCCAACCCTAATCGAATTAACAGATCGGGCGGCGCGAGGGGCAGCAGCAGTTGAGTACCTGAGTTCAAAATAACCTCCCCTTAGCAGCGCAACAGACCTTTCAATCGTTAATCGCTTTGCTGAGCAAGACACAGGCTAAGTGTCTCTTCAAGATTAAGACGGGGTTAAGAGTCCCCCGTTATTGATTTAGGATACTGCTCTACTTACTCAGATACTAGAGCAGACGAGCAGCATCTGAGTCTTAACCTTTTGGGATGGCTAATCAGACTAATGGCAGCATCTACACCTGCAACCATGTCTCATTTTTGTAGATGCCTAGCTATTGCAAGCGTTTGTTGGCTTAAGCTCTGCTGAAAGGTTTAACCGCGGAGGAACGATTGGTAGGTAGCCTAAAACGTTTGTGTGGGCAGCAGTACAGGCCGAATAAAGTTTTATCAACCGCCAGCCTCTATCTCACAAATACTGACAGCAACTTACTGACAGGTTATCTATGCCATTGTCGTAAAAAATGTTGATTAAACGCTTTGAACAAAAGTGAGCTTTTATGAGGTTTCAGGATGACTACCTCAGCAAAAAATTTGAAAATTTTTATCTCAGCTTTCGCAAAGGTAGGCTCAAGTCCAAAACCTGAGTTATGCTCGTGTCAACTCTCAGGTTTTGGATAGTAACTGCTGATGCTTGAGAATCAGGGTGACATTGTTGAATGGCTTCGTGCGAAGTCATTCACCGAAAACGATATTCAACAACTGAGCCAACTGCTACAGCGCCATGTGCATCAAGATGTGAAGCAGTCGGGCAAATTTAACATCAACATTAGTGACGGGAGCGGTATTCAGATTGGCGATGGAGCTACGCCTGAACAAATTGGTCTGATTGTCCGAGAACTGGTTCAAGAACTTAAGTTGCTTCAGCCCGATCTTGCGACTTCAATTCAAAACTTTACTAAGCAAGAAGCAGACATCACCAATGAGCTAGATCTTGAGGATTTTATTCTTGATTTAGCTGCAGTAGAGGCAATCAATACTCGGTTAAGAATTATCCAAGAGATTTATGATGCTGGATACCTTACAGAAGTAAATCAGCCGGATTTTGCACAGTTAAGACAGGATTTAGCCCCCTATGCTGGACTCAAAAATTTACTTAAAAAGATTGAAAAACAAGGCGATCGCTTAATTGAATACACAATTGCAAACCTGCGAAAGCAACTCGAAGATCTAAGGCTATCTGGCGCAAATTTTACAGAAAATCCCCAAATTGATCGATCCTCAATGGAGATTGAGTGTCAGCAAGCAGAAGCCCAAACCCTTCAAAATTTCATCAGCACGCTCGCAGAGAGCCGCTTAGGTGCAGAGTGGATAACTCGAAATCAAGAATCGCTATCTAAATACGCGCGTAAGACAGTTTTGAGACAATTCCCTAGCCTTCAAGTTTCTGAACAAAAAGCTGACGATTTTCAGTTTTCAATTAAGCAATTTTTAGAACAAATTAGTTTTTGTCTATACTGGGGAACTTACGATATTCTTGATTTTCCTGATATTCCTTTTGAACTTGAAATAGAACACTACGAAACGGCTTTTCAAGCAATTAAAGAAACTGTCTCATCAGAGCTTACTGACGAGACAGTTCATGCAATTAAGGCTTGTTTAGACTATTTGATTAGTCGATTACCTTTGATTGAAGCTAGTAGCTAACGCTTTTTCTTTCTCATTTCGCGTTCAATGGCCTGAATACGTTTGAGAATTTCAGCGGCTTGCTTGACTAGTTGTGGATAGCGAACTGTTAATTGCTGTAAGACTTGATTTTGACTGCACCCCTGACATATCAACTGTTTGATTTCTTCATCAAACTGAGTGTAGGGAGACATAAGCGATCATTACACTGCTTTGACCGACACTTAGCTATACGTAAGTGAATTCCATCAGCCGGAAAATTTCCATGAAATTTCAGCAATAATTTGTCAGCGCGATCGCTTTTACCTATCTTCACGCTCTTGTCTCTGCCGATCTTTGAGCAATTGCTTTTCAGTGTTCAATTGCTCCTCGTATCCCTTAACAAATTCTTTTACTGTATCAGTCGTCTCACATCCACGTTTTTGTTGTTCTTCCAAAGCTTTTTTTAGCTGATTAAAAGCCCCCATACTGGTATTTCTGCTCTAATTAACCACAAATCCTCATACGGTTCTAGATCCACCTGCTCAGGAAAGAAGGCAAATCGAATTTTCTCAATAGGGGTGCCATTAGTACATATGAGCTATATTAGCAATTTCAGTCTGCACAAAAAGCGGCGAAAAAGTACTCAATCGCTCTTATGGTTAATCCGGATTCTGCAAGAGGAAAGCTAAACCTTGAGAGTTCTTAGTTTTCAAAAACCTTCTAGCCTCGATCGCTTGCGGTAAGCCCCACACAATCTAAGTAGCTAGCCACCATCTTCGAGCGCATCACCCCAGCCAGCAATCGACACCAACATAAAAACGCCGCCAAAAGCGCTCAGTTGCAGCGATCGCTAAGCTTCTAGACAGACGGCAGCAAACAAAGCTTATGGTACTTGGTCTAACCACTTGAAAAAGCTGTTGTCCAAATTGCCTATTGTCTCAAAAGCTTTGCAAAACAGCCTGACTTTGAAGTGACTTGTGATCAGGCTGCTTGTGATAGCGATAAAAACAACCAAAGCTAATATCGGCAGATTGATAAGCAAATCCTTAAACTCCAAGTCTACCGAGTAACCTTAGTAAAAACGCCACAGCCCAGCAATAGGGAGATCCACCCCTGTCTGTTGCTACTAGGTTCGATATCTTAGAGATAAGGATCGCTTATGCTCTACGCATCAAGCATAAACTTTTAAGGAGGCGATCGCCATGACGACCCATCAAGCCTTTGAGTTTGTTGAAGTCACCCTGGTAGCTGTGCTAAAAACAACTATTTTGTTAACCGCTATTTGGGCCATCGGCAGCTACCTGGCGCTAGGATAAGGCATCTCTGTCATGAGGTTAACCTCATGACAGAGTAAGCGCTGTTATTGGGGTGTTTGCGCCGCTTGAGTTTTATCGCGATCTAGCTTGAGAACAACGACCCCTAGTGGCGGTAGCGTTAGATCGAGCGAGTAAGGACGATTGTGAAAAGCCCACTCATCTGTCCATTTGCCGCCCAAATTGCCCATATTGGTGCCGCCAAAATCACGCGAATCGCTGTTAAACATTTCTCGATAAAAGCCAACCTCAGGAACGCCAACGCGATAGTGGCTATGAGGCTGTGGCGTAAAGTTGCAAACCGTAACGATAAAGTCTTCACTGTCCTTCGCTCGACGGATAAAAGACACCACGCTATGGCGATTATCGCTACAGTCAATCCACTCAAACCCCTCTTGGGCGAAGTCTTGTGTGTATAAAGCAGGTTCACTGCGATAAAAACGGTTGAGCTGCCCCATAAAGTGCTTCAGCTTTTGATGGGGTTCATATTGCAGTAAATGCCATTCCAAATCGCCCCAAACGTTCCATTCGCGCCATTGAGCAAACTCCATGCCCATAAACAGCGTTTTCTTGCCGGGATGCATAAACATGTAGGTATAGAGGCAACGCAAATTAGCAATTTTTTGCCAGTCGTCTCCTGGCATTTTGCCAATCATGTTGCTTTTACCATGCACCACTTCGTCGTGCGAAAGCGCCAGCATGAAATTTTCGCTAAAGGCGTACCAAATGCTAAAAGTAACGTTGTTTTGATGAAACTGGCGGAACCACGGATCCATGTGGAAATAGTCCAGCATGTCGTGCATCCAGCCCATGTTCCATTTGAGGTTAAAGCCTAACCCACCCACATAGGTAGGCCAAGACACCATCGGCCAAGAAGTTGACTCTTCTGCGATCGACAATACACCGGGATAGTAGCTAAACACCACATGGTTGGTCTGGCGCAGAAAGTCGGCAGCTTGAATATGCTCTCGACCGCCATACTCATTGGCGACCCACTGCCCTGGATCACGCAGATAGTCGCGGTAAAGCATTGAGGCCACCGCATCGACTCGAATGCCGTCGATGTGGTACTTATCAAACCAGAAAAGCGCATTGGCCACTAAGAAGTTACGAACTTCGTGCCTGCCGTAGTTAAAAACCAGCGTCCCCCATTCTTTATGCTCACCAATGCGAGAATCGGCATATTCATACAGATGAGTGCCGTCAAAGAAGGCTAAACCGTGGCCATCTTTGGGAAAGTGACCCGGTACCCAATCCACAATCACGCCAATGCCTTGTTGGTGGCACTGGTCGATAAAGTACATTAGATCTTGAGGGCTACCATAACGAGAAGTCGCTGCGTAGTAGCCCGTGACCTGATACCCCCAAGAGCCATCAAAAGGATGCTCTGCAATCGGCAGCAACTCAATGTGGGTAAAGCCTAAATCTTTGACATAGGGAATCAGCTTGTCAGCCAGTTCCCGGTAGGTTAAAAATCTAGCACCTGGTTTGAGGTCAGCAACGGTGACGACTGGCTCTAAGCTACCGTCGGGGCGTTGGCTAGGGTCGGCAGAAGAGCCATTGAGCCAAGAGCCTAAATGAACTTCATACACTGAGACTGGCTGGGCTAAACCATCAGAGTGACGCCGCTGTTCTAACCAATGGCTATCGTTCCACTGGTAGCTATCTAAATCAGCGACGATAGAAGCTGTTTTAGGCCGAATTTCTTGCTGAAAGCCGTAAGGGTCAGACTTTTCGTAGATATGACCTGCTGGATTTTTGATCTCGTATTTATAGCTGGTGCCTACCTTGACTTCTGGAATGAACAGCTCCCAAATGCCGTTGCCGACGCGGCGCATCTGGTGTTTGCGCCCGTCCCAGTGGTTAAAATCGCCTAAAACTGAAACGTTGCGGGCGTTGGGTGCCCAAACGGCAAAGTGTACCCCAGCGATGCCGTCGATTTCAGTCGGATGTGCACCTAACTTTTCATAAATTCGGTGGTGATTGCCTTCTGCAAATAGGTGAATGTCAAAGTCGGTGAGCTGACGGCTTCTAAAAGCGTAGGGGTCGTAGATGAAGTGCTCATGCTCGCCCTCTTTGTAGCGCAACTGATAGTTTGCCAGTTCTTCAGTTTCCACAACGCACTCAAAGAAATGGGGATGATGAGAAGACTTCATCGAATGTTCTTGACGTGCCTCAGGAAACACCAGCCAGACTTCGTCGGCTTGAGGCAGATATGCCCGCACGGCCCAGACAGATTTACCATCTTGCTGAATCATGTGAGGCCCCAAAATTTCAAACGGATCGTGGTGCTGGTTCCAAACAATCCGATCGATTTGGTCGGGGGCAACGGTTAACGCCATAGATTTGACCCAATTAGGAATTTATAAAACTGTATTTAGACCTTGGTGCTATAACCAGCACGGAGTAACAAGCAACTTGAGAAGCGCTCAGGTCAGAAACGATGCTGACTTCAAAAGGCGCGATCGCAAAGAGCTGAATAGCTTTTTGTCCTCAAAATGGTTATATGCGAATTAGATTAACAAAACTTAGTGTGGTTTCGGCTCTCTCTCAGAAGATTTTTGGGGGTAATGGTTAGATTCAACCGCAATTAGGGGATAAAGGGCAAAATTGTCCGCGCCGCTCGCCGCAGCCGCAGCAAGAAGATATTCTGCCGTAGTTCGGAGTTGAGTGTAGGGTTTTCGGGCCAGGCGGCTAATTCAGCCTGAAGTTCAGCATATTCGGTCAAGCTGAGCGGTTCACCATTGAGGGGCGATCGCGCTTCAAAAATAATTTCGTTGCGCATCACCTCTTCAGGAACTTCTTCGGCAGGTGGCAGCGCTTGGGCGGCAGTTGTTAATAGCAGGCTCAGGCTGCTAATTCCATAACCAAGCCAGTGTCTCAATGTCATGTCTCGTTTGAATTGAATTAGCTCTACTTTACACTGTTCGATCTGGCTGTTTCAGCAGCGCGATCGCGCTTTTAGTACCGTAGCTGGTTGCGACCGCCGCGCTTGGCCTGGTAAAGCTGGGCATCGGCGACTGAAATCATTTTTTCGAGACTGCCTAAGGCCGTTTCAGCATTTAGCCCCATGCTGATAGTGACCTTTAAGTCGGGGTGTAGGGTAGCCCAGTGGTAGGTTTGAATGCTTAAACGCAGGCGATCGCAGAGTTGAATCGCCTGTGCCAGCGTGGTTTCTGGAAACGCAATCACAAATTCTTCGCCTCCGTAGCGAGCCACCACATCAGCCCGACGGGTTTGCTGCACCAGCAAGCGGGCAACCTGCTGCAAAACGCGATCGCCTACCTGATGTGAAAAGGTATCGTTAATCTGTTTGAAGTAATCAATATCGCCTACCATGACGCTCAGCGGAGCGTTATAGCGTTTTGCCTGCGCCATTAGCTGCTCAGCCTGCTCGTTAAAATAGCGGCGATTGTAGAGTTGGGTGAGTTCATCTCGAATGCTGAGTTCTCGAATTGTCTGATGCGATTTTTCCAGGTCTTCGTAGGCTTGAGCCAATTCTGTACTCATTTGATTAAAGGCGTGACCAAGAATGCCAAATTCATCACCTGAGCGAATTTTGACCTGTTGCCTCAAATTGCCCGTATTCATCGCCTTCACGGCCAGAGTCAGTTGTTGAATCGGTTTGCTAAACTCGTTGGCTAGCCATAGACCAATGGCTAAGGCTACTGCGCTCGTTACGACCCAGCTACTTCTCAAAGCTTGATCAATTGCTTTGTGATAGCTGCGATCGAAAGCATTAAAGTTGGGGCGTCGATCCATGATGGCAAAAGCCACTGTTTCATCGGCAACTTTAATGGGGTGAGCTTGCTTTTGCCACGACTCAGATGCTGGCCGCCTCGATCCTTTATTAGGCCCTAGCAAAACAAAGCCTGCAGGGTCAAGCAGCACAAACTTAAACGGCGGCAAAACCCGGTCATTAAAGGGAATATCCGCTGTCTCTAGTTCTAAGAGGCTAATAGGGGGTTGAACCTCTGTCGGCCTACAATCATCTGCTTGTAATGGCCGCTGACCGCTAAGGGCTTCAATCGCTCGTCGTCGCCGCTCAAATTTGCCAAAAGGTTCGGCTTCTGCGGCAGCTTCCCAAGATCCGTACCGTTCAATATAAGCCGCTACATCCTGCTTGAATCCGGCAAACGCAACGTCAGCATTAACCTGGCTAACGCTTTTGATGAGCAGTTTGTGAGCGATCGCCCCCACCAGCGAGACAGCTATAAAACTGGTCAAAACAAACGCGATCGCCAGCTTAAATCGAATCGAGCGAATGAATTTCATAAACTTCCCATTTCCCTAGATCCCAAAGAGAGGTTAGAAATTGTCTCAGCCTCAAACAACTTTTCTCCCAGCCAAGGGCAAATATAGCTAACTCACTCAAAAACTTAGCCATAATGAAGGTTAAAGGTTAACTGCTTCGAGCAGAGCGCTCCGCCAGTCTAGTTTTTGACTAGGTACAATGCCTTTTCCTGCGTTTCTTGTGTTTCTATCGTTTCAAGCCATGCACACAGCCTTTCTCTAACACCCCCCATGCCCAAAAAGCTTTTGCGCCTAAGATCTCACCGCTGGCTTTCGCAGATCTTCAAACTCAGCACCCGCCAGCATCCAGTCACCACAAACAAGCTGGTTTACTTGTTTGGCTTAAAGCGATCGGGTCTGCATGCCCTTTCGTTTTGGCTGTTAGGCCACTGCACCAGCAATATGCTGGTCAACAACAGTCCA
Source organism: Almyronema sp. (assembly GCF_052168255.1). NCBI lineage: Bacteria > Bacillati > Cyanobacteriota > Cyanophyceae > Nodosilineales > Nodosilineaceae > Almyronema > Almyronema sp. Next base: position 19,535 of record NZ_JBQLZL010000104.1, read on the forward strand.
GCTAAGCGGCGCGGTAACGCGTCACGCATGATGCGAACGATCCGAACCAGTCCGCTACCTACGATTATTAATCAAGGCGATCAAATAGCAACCTATCGCAATCAGCACGAATACTTTGAGCCACTACCTGCGGCTGTAGATCTATCAGTGGTATTGTTTCAAAGCCAAAGCTTGCCCTACCTCGCCGCCCAACCGGCTTTAACAGATGGCATCATTGCCACCACTTCCTATCAAGTTTTGCTGCTGCGTGATCCTTTCAATTGGGCAGCTTCTTATCTGCACAAATCTCAGCATCCAGAAGCTTATTTAATCTGGCCTGATTTATGGCGCGAATATGTCAATGAATTTGTAGGCAACACTCACTATTTAGGAGATACCGTTAAGGTTAACTACAATTGCTGGTTTACCGACGCATCCTATCGCCAGCAGATTTCCGCTCAGCTTGGTTTAACCTTTACCGACGAAGCCCTAGAAGTTGTGACTGCTCATGCGGGAGGTAGCTCATTTGATCAGACTCAGTTCAACGCTAGCGCTCAGCAAATGTCCGTCATGAATCGCTGGCAACACTATCAGCATGAACCCCAGTATCGAGAGGCATTCCAGAAAAATCAGGATATCTTAAACCTCGGTATGCAGCTTTTCGATCTGCCGCCTGATTTACAGACTTTTGCCCAGCAGTGCCGAGCTGCCTAAACACTCAATGCGGTTAACTGCGGGGGGCTTAGAAATGTAGTGGTAGCCACCAGCGTTGAAAGACTTTAACAGCTTAAAGCTGCTGACAAAAAACTTTCCTTCTACCCTTAGCTTTCTACCTTTAGCGATATCTGTCGCAGATAGTCCTGTCCCCAGGTGACGCTACCCGCAGCAAAATGCTTAAAACTTAGCTAGCGGATGCTTTGTCTTCTGATTTGCCAGCCTTAATTGTGGAGCAACGTGTTTCTTGAGTCTTTCCCAAAAAGCCATTAGTGGGGCTGTGTGGTCAGCTTTGCAAAACTGGGGCAGTCAGCTAGGCTCGTTGCTGATCTTTTTAGTATTGGCTCGACTGCTCACGCCAGAAGACTTTGGCCTGGTAGCGCTGGCAAATGTTTTTTTAGCATTTGTCCAGATATTTACCGATCAGGGCTTTCCGCAAGCGCTGATTCAGCGGCAAGAGCTTGAGCCAGACCATATTGACACAGCCTTTTGGACAACGCTGGGGTTCAGCAGCCTGCTCCTGCTAGCGGGTTTACTGCTAGCGCCCGTAGCGGCCAATGCTTTCGATCGCCCCTTGCTCACCCCTATTCTGCGCTGGTTTTCACTGCTGCTGTTAGTAGGGTCGCTAGCCGATGTGCAGCAAGCGTTGCTAGAGCGCCAGTTCGCTTTTCGCTTTGTTGCTCTGCGGGCGCTGTTGGGCTTAGCGATAGGGGGAATCGTCGGTATCGCTTTGGCCGTTGGTGGCGCAGGGGTTTGGAGTTTGGTGGCGCAGCAGCTCACAACCGAAGCCATAGGCGTAGTGGTTTTGTGGCGCTCAAGCAGTTGGCGTCCTCGCTGGCGCTTTTCTCGGCGTCATTTTCAACAATTGTTTCGCTTTGGCAGCAATATTTTTGCCTTTAACTTTTTAGGGTTCATCAATGGTCGGGCTGATGATTTACTCATTGGCTATTTTTTGGGGCCGACGGCGCTGGGCTATTACAGCGTGGCTTATCGCATCCTTACCATGATGACCCAGGTTTTGATTGATACAAGTAATCGGGTAGCGCTGCCGACATTTTCCCGGCTGCAGCTCGATTTAGATCGCCTACGTAGCGCTTTTTATAAAGTGACCCGGCTAACCAGCCTGTTGGCTTTTCCCAGCTTTTTGGGCATTGCTGTGCTAGCACCTAAAATTATTCCGATTTTCTTTGGGCCTCAGTGGCTGGCTTCGGTACCCGTTTTGCAGATTCTGGCGCTAGCGGGCATTTTCCGCTCGGTGTCTCGGTTTAAAAGCGCTGTGCTACTGGCTGTGGGGCAGCCGTTTTGGCGAGTCTGGATTGGTTTGCTGGCGGCTAGCCTAAATTTAATTGGTTTTGCGATCGCAGTGCGTTGGGGCATCATTGCCGTAGCGTGGGCCTATTTAATTCGCGCCTGTATTATGTTTCCGCTGGTGCAAGCCCTGCTCAACCGGATTATGCAAGCGTCTGTGTGGGCTTATCTGCGTCAGTTTATGCAACCGTTTTCGGCCACTTTGGTAATGGTGGTCGTACTTCTACTGGCTGAACGGGGGGTCAACGCCTTGAACTTATCCGTACAGCTAGCAATTTTAGTGGGAGTGGGCAGTCTGACTTACTTAGGCGCAATTCGACTGCTAGCTCCTGCTTTGTTTCAAGAGTTTTGGGGTTTGATTCAGGCTATGCTTCCCAAGCTAAAGTCCAAGCAAACTTAGTCAGCCTTCAAAATTGGCTGGTTGACCCAAACCGCCAATAAGAACCATTAATTCCCGTTAATCCGCCAGAGCCGTCAGAAACCTTCTCAGTACAATAGGCATGTCTTGTGATCAAGCTTGCGCGTCCTCAAGCTGGTATAGACGCTGTTAATTTTTAGATAGATTTCTCATGGCAAACGCTCAGTACATTCTGGCTCTGGATCTCGGTACGACTGGTAACCGGGCGATTCTGTTTGATCGCAACGGTGACATTGCCGGCCAAGCCTATAAAGAACTGACCCAGTACTACCCTCAACCAGGCTGGCTAGAGCATGACCCGCGTGAAATCTGGGACGATATTCAATGGGCTATTCAAGCGGCTATTCAAAAGGCCAGCATCAATCCGGCAGCTATTGCCGCCATTGGCTTAACGGTACAGCGAGAAACCTGTTTGCTGTGGGACAAAAACAGCGGTCGGCCTTTGCACAACGCTATTGTTTGGCAAGATCGGCGTACGGCTTCTATCTGTAATGACTTGCGCGATCAGGGGCTGGCGACAGAAATTGCCGATCGCACCGGATTGGTTCTAGACGCTTACTTTTCGGCTACAAAGCTACAGTGGCTTTTAGACGCTGTGCAAACCCATCAGCAAGATCCCCCCATTGACCTTGACGATGTTTTAGCCGGAACAGTCGATAGCTGGGTGCTGTGGAACCTCACGGGTCGCAAAGTTCACGCCACTGACGACAGCAACGCCAGCCGCACCATGTTGCTGAATCTAACCTCTCGCCAGTGGGATGAAAAGCTGCTGGATTTGTTTAATATTCCAGCTCACCTGATGCCCGAAATTCGCCCCAGTCTGGGCCACTTTGGCCACACTGATGCTGATATTTTGGGGGCTGAAATTCCGATTATGGCAGTCTTTGGCGATCAGCAAGCGGCTTTGTTTGCCCACGGCTGTAATCGCCCTGGGCTGCTGAAGTGTACCTATGGTACGGGGGCGTTTTTGGTGGCACACACTGGCTCAGAGGTGGCGCGATCGCAAAATCAGCTACTTTCAACCGTGGCCTGGTCAGAAGCAGACAACGGCAGCTCAAAGGTGGGCTATGCCCTAGAAGGCAGCATGTTTACGGCTGGTGCTTGCATTCAGTGGTTGCGAGATGGCATCAAACTCATCACCACAGCGGCTGACACCGAAGCTTCAGCCGAAAAAGTACCCGACAACGGCGGCGTTTACTTCGTTCCGGCGTTGAGTGGTTTGGGTGCCCCTCACTGGGATATGACCGCTCGCGGAGCCTTTTTGGGGATTACGGGCGGGGTACAACGTGAGCACATGATTCGAGCCGTTTTGGAGGCGATCGCCTATCAGGTTAACGAGGTCGTAGAAGCGGTTAACGAAGACAGCGGTACCCGCATCAAATTGCTGAAGGTGGATGGGGGAGCCTGTCAGAATGACTTTTTGATGCAGTTTCAAGCTGATGTACTGGGGATTCCGATTGAGCGTCCGGCGGTGCTGGATGCAACCGCCCAAGGAGCTGCCTTTGGCGCGGGTTTAGCCGCAGGTTATTGGCACAGTTATGATGATCTGATTCAAAATCGCAAAATCAATCGCGTCTTTGAGCCAGGAGCCGCAGCCAGTCAAGCCCAGGAAAATTTTCATATGTGGCAAAAGGCCGTTGCCCGAGCCAAGAACTGGGTTGAGTAGGATAAAGGTAGGGACACGATAGGGGCACAGTCTGCACCTATCGGCCACCATTGAAGGAGATCAGCGTTTGGCAGAGACTGCGATCGCCCAGTTTTGGGTACTGGTGAGAGGGGTGCTAGCCCTCGACCCCAATTTGTTTCAACTGATTCAAAAGTTTCCTCAGCGCTCTTGGGGGGCGGTGGGGGTGGTGTTACTGGCAGGTCTATCGCTGGCAGTAGCAGAAAGTGTGGTGCTCTTTCTCAATCGCGTCCGTCCGGCGCGGTTTGTCTTTAGCCTGCTGATTGGAGCCATTTTGTTTGCCTGTGGCTATGGCTTTTGGGTGTTAACCACCTGGATTACTAGCGTCTGGCTGCTGCAAATCAATCTGTCGCTAGAGACGATTGCGCTGGTGCTGGCCTACAGCTATGCGCCGCTGATGTTTAGCTTTGTGGGAGCGCTGCCCTACTTTGGGGTGCCGTTGCTGCGGCTGCTGTCGGTGTGGACGCTGCTGGCGATGATGCTGGGCTTTTCGGCGGTGGCTGATTTGCCCATGGCCAGGGCTTTTGAAACAGTCGTCACTGGCTGGATTGTGCTACAGCTTCTACAGCAAACGGTCGGGCAGCCCGTGGCCGCTTTGGGGCGCTGGCTGGCAAATTTAGCCGCTGGGGTGAAGCTGGTGACCGATCGGCGATCGCTTACTGACCTGCTACGAGCGGGAGAAGCCTTTTTAGCCGATGCCGCTTTACCCAATCGGCCATCCCCCATGGCGGCCAATGCGTTGCCGATGGCGGCTGATGTAGAGTTTGCCCCTGCCCCCAGCGACTGGGTAGCCACTGAGTCTGCCTCCCCCCCGCCCGACCCCGTACATCGTCTGGCTAAGTTCCAGTTTCCGCTACGGCGATCGCTGCAATATCTGGGGCTAGCGCTATTTGCCGTGCTGATTACGTTTGTGCTGTCGCCCGTGCGTCGTTTTCTAATCGGTGCTTACTTAACTGCCGGAGCCGCTTGGATTCAGTTTTTTATTGATCTAGCCTGGATTAGTCTGATTATTTTTATCATCAGTGGTTTGCTAGCACCGCTAGAAGCCCTGGGCTGGTGGGCCGGGTGGTATGGCGATCCGCTGACGGCAACGCGCCCAGTCATTGCGCCGCTTTCTACCCCGCGCGATCGCATCAAACGCTTTCTCATCTATTTAGACGGAGCCGGACAATCTACCGCTGACTATCAGCCTTTTGTCGCCAACTTTCTCGAACAACTAGGCCAACAACTGCCAGAAGATACCCTGCTAGTCAAAGGGCTGATGTCTTATTCAGTGCTTAATCGACCCCTCACGCAAGATCGCCCTTTTGCTTTCTTTTGGCGTTGGGTTGAAGGGCTAGGCTCACAGCCGCAAGAAAGTTGGGTGAGTGCTTTTGTTAGCTTCCGCAACATGCTGATGGTATCGGTGTCGGCAGATCAGCGCTATGGCCCAGTTTACAACTGGGGCATGGCTCAGCGCATTTACGACAGTCTGATGCGCCTGGGCTATCCTGCAGAGGGCAACGTACCGATTACGCTGATTGGCTATAGCGGCGGCGGCCAGGTGGGGATGGGGGTTGTCCCTTTTTTACGCAATAGCCTCAATGCCCCGGTTGAAGTCATTTCGCTGGGGGGCGTGATTAGTGGCCGGGTGGATGCCTTAGCCGTTGAGCAGCTTTATCACCTGGTAGGCGATCGCGATTGGATTGAACGACTGGGCGTTGTGCTTTTTCCTCGCCGCTGGCAAGTCTCGTTTCTCTCTTACTGGAACCGGGCAAAGCGAAAAGGCAAAATCAGCCTGATTGCCCTTAAAGGAGTCGGCCATCAAGGGATTGGCGGTATGTTAGACCCCGAACCCCGCCACGGCGAAAGCCGTTCTCACTTGCAGCGAACGCTGACGCTGGTGATGAATATTTTGCAAGACAAGTTTTCAGAACAACTGGTGGCCGATCGCCTGCCCGCCCAAACAGAAAGCAATTATCAACGCTACCAGCAAGCCGACTTCAACCACTGGAGCTACTATCCTCTGCACCAGCCCCCCAACGACCAGCTTTATCGTCCGATTGCCCCCTGGATGGGGCGGCTGATTTTGCCCAGTCCCGATCAGCGGCGACAGATTAACGGCGTGCTGTTTGAAGTCCATCATGCCGCCGCCGCTCAGACTTCGCTGGTGGGTAAAGTTGTGATGCTGCGCTGGAGCCAGCAGTTAGCGGTGCAAACGCGAGTTCGCCAGGTGACACAAGATGTCCACTTTAGTGCTGAAGCGGAATATACCCATCGACAAGGACTGGTGCATCCGATCCGGCTGAATCACTGGCGACAGGTTAATCCGTTAGAGTCGCTAGCTGGCTCGCATCCAGAAAATGACGTGATTGTGGCACTACCAGACCCCGTACAGGTGAGTGAGGTAGAGGGGATAGAAAGCGGCTTAGAAGGGGTCGAAGGGTGTGTTTTAGCGATCGCCCATGAACCCGTGCAGATTAGCGGGCGTTATTACGGGCTGGTGCAGTTTATAGAGCCAGTCGAACCGGACAGCGATCGCTATCGAGTGGCTCACTTTGAACTAGCCACTCGGCGATTTGACGGCCCTACTGAAATTGTGCGATTGCCCCAGGTCATTCCCGACAAAAACGGCACGCTGCCCGCGACCGCCGCTCAAATTGAGCAATCTCCCCAAAACGAAAACGGCTGGTATATCTATGGAGCAGCCGACGCCGCAGGGCTGTTTGTTGTGCAGGCGATCGCCCCGCGTGACCTTTTTCGCCTCATGCCTCGCCGCACCCTGTTGCAGACAAAAGCAGGGCTACGCTACGTGAAACAAAAAGCCTGGAAGAACCTAGTTGCCAAAAAAGGCCAGACAGAATCGGTACTCATTAGCCCCCATACGGCCACCGCTCAGCAAGCGCGGCAGGCTTGGCAGGTAGGCGATCGCGCCTTGCTAGTACATACCTACGGCGGCATTGGCGGGCGTCAGCGCGAACCTGCAGCCAAAGCGCCTATTTACTTTGGTCACTTTGCTTACGGGGTGGCCACGGTAATTCATGAACCCCTAGCTGATGAACCGCAGTTTGATATTCGCTATTACCAGGTGTATACCCACAATACCCACGGCATTATTGCCGGAGTGCTGCACTGGACCCACTATATGGGCGATCGCCAGTGGGGCTTTTTGGGAACGCGCCCGGTGGCCGATATTTTAATCAAACACTCAGCCTATACAGAACCCTTTGACTTTAACGGCTCTCTACCAACTGCCCTAGATGATCTAATTCGTCAGCTCGAAACCATGGTAGCCCGCTATCGCATTGGCGATGGCACAGGGGGAACGTATGTTGGGCCAGCTAACAATTGCGCTCAAGACTCAAATCAGGCGCTTTATGCCAGCATCAAGCAGCTAGAAGAACTTATTCAGGCTAGCCCTCCGAAAAAGTCGCGCTGGCAAGCCCAGCATCCTGAACAAGCTCAACGCTATCAGCAGCTATTGGGGATTCGTAAAGCCCTGCAGCGGGAACTGCTACCGCTAGGCAGTGCCCGCGCCGATTGGGAAGATGGCCGTGAAATGTTGGGCAGCAATCTCGAAGATTATCCGCTCAAAACGCTGGGGCGAGGGCTGCTCAGTTGGCGCACTATGCTGCCGCGTGTGGCTAGCGACACCGTCATCGAGCTGTTTTTACGCCACGGAGCCTGTTTGTGGGTGTTGCGAACCAACCAGGTGGGCGGCGACAATCCAGAAATTGAACCCATTGCGCCGTTTACTTTTTAACCCGGCTTTAGCCAACCGCTGTTGGCAGTAAAAAGCCAGACCTCAAACCTGCGATCGCGATGGGGCGGGCGATCGCGTTCCTACGCATTTAGCGGATGACAGCCAGACGCGATGGCCTTACACTCAGAGTCTGTGCTGGCTCTACATTTTTGATAACCAATAACTTGACTTCAGTCAGGGTATCAGTTTATGAATGACCCCAGACTCTCTTGGTAAACCCTGCTGAGCAACTCGTTGCCTGCTGCACCCCAGCCGGGAAAGCTAGGGCTAACCGCTTGTTCACCCAGCCGCCTGAGCCAGTTTATCCTGAAAATTGCCGCTGGCATTGTGTCCGCTTTCTCTTCATGTTAACCAGTGTCGATCGTCTTCTATTCGTTCGTGGTGTCCCCATCTTTAAAGAATTGCGGGACGACTTTTTGGTTCGCCTCGCCTCCATTATGGATGAGCTGTCCTTCCCGCCAAACTACACTATCTTTACCGAAGGGCAAGAAGGGCGATCGCTTTATATTGTCGTTTCCGGGCGGGTGAGTGTTCATCTCAAGCAGCAAGAATTGGCTCAACTCGATCAGGGTACCTGCTTTGGGGAAATGTCGCTGTTCGATGCGGAACCGCGTTCAGCCTCAGTGACAACGCTAGAATCTTGCGAGTGCCTGATGCTGACTCAGCAGCAGCTTTATGAAGCCATTGACGAAACCCCCGGTATTGCGGTCAACATTATTCGCATGCTCTCCCGCCGCATCCGGGAACTCAACAAAGAACTTAACGGCAAAAACCAAGAACTGAATCGCTATCGTAGCGCCACTGCTTATACGCCCCCTGTGCCCCTCTTTAAGCAAACTGATCTAAAGTCACCCTACCCGTTAACAGCCAACGGAGCCGCCGCCGAAGCAGATCAGCCTTATCCATCCGATGTTAGTTATTTCAATGGCAACTTACCTTACTAGCTGATGTTGGGCTGGAGGGCTAGGAGCGGCCAAACTGCTGACAGGCTTGCAAAAAGCGGTAGGGAATCTCCGGGCGATCGCCCCAGTGCAAATGCAGGTAGGAGGCATGGATTTGGTGGTGTCGCCACCCTTCTAAGACGGGGTTTGATAGACCATGCCCTTGCAGGCTGTAGATAGGATCGACTGGAGCAGGCTGAATGACTGAACGGTGAAATTCGTGCCCCCAGATTTGGGTGCCAGCAGCCAACAGCGGGGTCGATTGGCAAACGGTGGCTTGGCGATAGCCCAGGGTCAGCCGTGCAGACATTTGCACCGCTGCTGGCAAACTGCCCACCATCGGCCAGGGGCGTTGCTCAAAGTCTTGTAGCTGCTGGCAGAGATACATCAGTCCGCCACACTCAGCGTAAACTGGCAGTTGCTGTGCTAATGCGGTTTTAACCGTCAGGAGAGCCGCGCCATTTGCAGCTAGCTCAGCCGCAAACAACTCAGGAAATCCCCCGCCTAAATACAATCCTTGACTATCCTCAGGGAGTTTTGGGTCGCTCAACGGACTCCAGTTGATGAGCTGCGCCCCTAAAGCTTCTAGCAGCGCCAAGTTTTCGGCATAGTAAAAGCTAAAAGCGCGATCGCGAGCAACCGCAAGCCGCACTGGAATAGGCTGAAATTGGGCTTCTGGCAGCCTCACCTGAGTCGTCACAGGCGATCGCAGCAGCGGCGTCAATCGTGGCCAGTCAAAACAGGTTTTGCCCAGAGTGGCTAATTGCGCTAGCGTTTGCCGCAGGGTAGGGAGTTCGGCGGTTGGTACCAGCCCCAAATGGCGGCTGGGCAGTTCGATGTTTTGGTGGCGGCGCAAAAACCCCAAAATAGGTACGTTTAGCGGTGCGATCGCGGCCTTGAGTAAATCTAAATGGCGATCGCTAGCCACTCGATTTAAGACCACACCCGCAAACTGCAGCCGTGCATCTAGCGTGCGATAGCCCTGCACAATAGCCGCAACCGAGTGAGATAAACGACTTGCATCAATAACTAGCAAAACAGGTAGCTGTAAGCTACGAGCAACGTCAGCCGTGCTGCCCCAGTCCTGATAGCCCCCAGCCCCATCAAATAGCCCCATCACCCCTTCAACCAGGGCATAAGGAGCGGTTTGGCTGTAGCGCTGATAGCAGCGCTGTACATAAGCCGCTGAGGTCAGGACAGGGTCGAGATTGTAGCAAGGCCGCCCGGTGACCGCCTGATGAAACATGGGGTCGATGTAATCTGGCCCCACCTTGAAAGACTGGACTCCCTGATCCAGAGCCGCCAGTAGCGCCAGCGTTACGGTTGTCTTACCGACACCGCTCCGTTCTCCTGCAATTACAAGCCCCATGCACCATCCCTAAAAGCAAAACAGGTGGACAAACCATCCACCTGAAAAACCTAGCGCTATCCAACAAAACCTATAAGGCTTGTACAGCGTCTTGACTGGGTCGCAAAGCGGTTTCAGTTCTAACGCTATCCGCAGCAATAGGAGCGGTTTCTTGGTGTACCACAGCGGTTGATTGCAAAATAGCTGTGCGCGCGATTGAGCTATTCGCTAGGGAAAACAGAGGGTTAGACAAAATTCCGGCTAAAGAAGTTGCCACCACCGCCAAAATGAGGCTGACCTGCAAAGGCCGCATTCCAGGCAGCGTCCAGCGTACCTCAGGGTAGTTTTTGACGACCTCGGACATCTCATGCGGCTCTTTTACCACCATCATCTTAATCACGCGGATGTAGTAGTAAATAGAAATCACGCTGGTAATCAACCCTACCAAAACCAGTCCATAAGCCCCGGCCTGCCAGCCTGCCCAAAAGATATAAAGCTTACCAAAAAAGCCTGCTAGCGGCGGAATACCTCCCAATGACAGCAAGCAAATGCTGAGGCCAAACGTCAGTAGCGGGTCTTTTTGATACAAACCGCTGTACTCGCTGATTTGATCGGTGCCTGTGCGCAGAGAAAAGAGAATGACACAGGTGAACCCGCCTAGGTTCATAAATAGGTAAATCAGCAGGTAGAAAATCATGCTGGCATAACCGGCCTCAGTGCCAATAATTAAGCCAATCATGACAAAGCCCGCCTGGGCAATTGAAGAGTAGGCCAGCATCCGTTTCATGCTGGTCTGCGCCAAAGCCACGACGTTGCCCAAAATCATGCTGAGGATGGCCAAGGCGGTAAAGACAAAGTGCCACTGCTCTGATACCAGCGGAAAAGCGGTAACCAACAGGCGAATTGCCAGCGCAAACCCAGCCGCTTTAGAACCCACAGAAAGAAAGGCAACGACAGGCGTTGGCGAACCTTCGTAGACATCGGGAGTCCATTGATGGAAAGGAACGGCGGCAATTTTGAAAGCAATGCCCGCAATCACAAAAACCAGCGCTACTACCAGACCAATCGGCACATCCGAGCCATCAGCCAGAATGTTAGCGGCGATCGCCCCCAAGCGAGTTTGCCCACCCGACAGCCCAAAGAGCAGCGAAACACCGTACAGAAAGATGGCAGAGCTAGCTGCCCCAATCAGCAAATATTTGAGAGCCGCCTCGTTAGAGCGCGGGTCGCGCTTCATATAGCCTGTCAACAGGTAAGAAGAAATACTCAGCGTTTCGAGCGAGACAAAAATTGTCACCAACTCGTCGGCTCCTGAAAGAAACATGCCACCCAGCGTTGCCGTTAGCAAAATTACCAAAAATTCTGCTAGCGAGGTGCCCGATTGCTCTACATAGCGAATCGACATGGGCACGGTAATTGTCGCTGACAAGACAATGATGCCGCGAAAAATCACGCTCAGGGCATCTCCGTTGAAGCCACCCAAGAAGGCAATGGGATTTTGAATGTCCCACTGAAAAACGAGTGCGACCACTGCCGCCAAAAGCCCGACAATTGCCACATAAGGAGTCCACCGAGACGAAGAGCGACCCACAATGAGGTCACCCACCAGAATGACCAGCAGCGTCGCAATCACGACACCCTCCGGTAAGATTGCCCCGGCATTAAGCTGCGCGGCAAGATTAGTCACATCCATGAGCTTGAATACCTCGAACAGTCAGCTTAGGGAGTAGTTTAGGTTAAATTTGTATCATCCAGTGTAGAACGGCGCTGCCACTTCCCTCTAGAGAGATAGGTGCCTAAAGCGGCGATCGCTAAGTTCCCTTAGCAATGTAACATCTCTTTAACTAAGCACAGCAATATCGCTAACCCTTTTGCAGCAACCTTCTCAGCTTAAAAGTTCGGCAAACCGCCTAGACGAACTTGTCATTTTCGATATAAGCCTATAAAAAGGCATCACAGCTGACTGACCCACTTTTCCCCTCCTCGGCTAGCCTGAGAAAAAGGCGCTATTTTCGGAATCGCCGCTTCTACCTGTGAAGCCCCTAACCAATAAGCTAACCGCAAAGGTCTGTTGATAGCACAAGCGATCGCGTAGTCTATAAAGGCTTAAAAAATGTTTAATTTGTCTTTAACCTGCGCAGTAGCGCAATATGGATTTGGGAATATTGCGGCAAAGCACCCAGCCCCCGGTGGCTGATGATTCGCCAAAACGATTAGCCAGCTTTTCCCGGAAGAGGTTCTAGCCCCTGCTAGATTTTTTCTATCTATTATTAAAAGAAGTTTCAACGGCCTGAGACGTTCGCAGCCCTATGTCAACTCTCGTCATTGTTGAGTCGCCCACCAAAGCGAAAACAATCCGCAACTATCTACCCTCTGGATACCGTGTCGAAGCGTCGATGGGGCATGTTCGAGATTTGCCCAAGTCCGCTAGTGAAATTCCAACTGCTGTCAAAGGTGAAAAATGGGCGCAGCTTGGGGTCAACACTGACGCCAACTTTGAACCGCTATACGTGGTACCCAAAGATAAGAAAAAAGTTGTCAAAGCCCTTAAAGATGCCCTTAAACAAGCTGACGAACTGGTACTGGCGACCGACGAAGACCGCGAGGGAGAAAGCATTAGCTGGCACTTGCTACAGCTTTTAAAGCCAAAAGTGCCAACTAAGCGCATGGTCTTTCATGAAATTACGGAAGAAGCCATTCAATCGGCTCTAGAAAATTGCCGCGACATCAACGACCAGCTAGTGCGAGCCCAAGAAACCCGGCGAATTTTAGATCGGCTGGTGGGTTATACGCTCTCGCCCTTGCTGTGGGAGAAGATTGCCTGGGGGTTGTCGGCGGGGCGAGTGCAGTCTGTTGCCGTGAGGCTGCTGGTTACTCGTGAACGCGATCGCCGTGCGTTCCGGCGCGGTTCTTATTGGGATCTCAAAGCAACGCTGAGCCACCAAAACAGCGACTTTGAAGCCAAGCTCTATGCTCTAGCTGGAACGCGTCTAGCTAACGGCAGTGATTTTGACGAAAACACCGGACAAATCGCAACCGGTCGGAACGTTGTTTTGCTCAACGAAGAGCAAGCTAGAGCGTTGCAAAGCCGCCTCGAAGCAGGCATTTGGACGGTTACAAATATTGAGGAGCGACCCTCTAGCCGCAAACCCTCGCCACCCTTTACCACGTCTACGCTGCAGCAAGAGTCTAACCGCAAGCTACGGATGTCAGCCCGTGACACCATGCGGGTCGCTCAAAGCCTGTATGAAAAAGGCTACATCACCTACATGCGAACCGATTCGGTGCATTTGTCGCAACAGGCGATCGCTGCGGCGCGTAGCTGTGTCAAATCTCGCTACGGCCAAGATTATCTCAGCCCCAAACCTCGCCAGTATGCCAACAAGAGCAAAAATGCTCAAGAAGCGCACGAAGCCATTCGTCCGGCTGGAAGCACCTTTCGCACGCCGCAAGAAACTGGGCTGCGAGAAAAAGAGCTGGCTCTCTACGACCTGATTTGGAAACGAACTGTCGCCACCCAAATGGCTGAAGCTCGCCAAACCCATATTACGGTTCAAATTGAGGTAGACGACGCCAACTTTCGGGCGACTGGCAAGCGAATTGATTTTCCTGGTTTCTTTCGCGCGTATGTAGAAGGTTCGGATGATCCAGACGCGGCTATTGAAGATCAAGAAGTCACGTTACCGACGCTCAAAGTAGGCGATGCGCCTACCTGCAACACCTTAGACGCCATTGGTCACGAAACTCAGCCTCCGGCTCGCTTTACCGAAGCTTCGCTGGTGAAAACGCTGGAAAGTGAAGGAATTGGTCGCCCAAGCACCTATGCCAGCATCATCGGTACGATTGTCGATCGCGGCTATGCTCAGCTCACCAGCAACAGCTTGATCCCCACTTTTACAGCCTTTGCCGTCACCGATTTGCTAGAGAAGCATTTCCCGGATCTCGTCGATCTAGGGTTCACCGCCCGCATGGAGCAAACCTTAGACGAAATTTCGGTGGGTGATGTCGAGTGGCTGCCCTACCTAAGCGAGTTTTATTTGGGGGATCAGGGGCTAGAGCAGCAAGTGCAACAGCGCCAAAGCCAGATTGATCCAGATACGGCTAGAACAATTGACTTAGAAAACCTAGCCGCCAAAGTCCGCATTGGTCGCTACGGGCCTTATTTAGAAGCTGACAGCGAAGAAGGTTCAGTCAAAGCTTCGATTCCTCAAGACGTTACCCCTGCGGATCTTGATGCGGAGCAAGTTGAAACGCTGCTCAAGCAAAAAACAGAAGGCCCCGACAAAATCGGACTGCACCCCGACACGGGTGAACCCATTTATCTGCTCATTGGCACTTACGGGCCGTATGTGCAAATGGGAGAAAAAACAGAAGAAAATCCCAAACCCAAGCGGGCTTCTGTTCCTAAAGGCACGCCCATGGAGGCGGTTACTTTGGAAATGGCGGTAGGGTTGCTATCGCTGCCGCGTCTGTTGGGAACCCATCCCGATACGGGAGCCAAAATCAAGGCCAGTATTGGGCCTTATGGGCCTTATGTCGTCCATGACCAGGGCAAAGAAGGGAAAGATTATCGTTCGCTCAAAAAAGAAGACAACGTCCTGGAAATTACGCTAGAGCGAGCCTTAGCTTTGCTGGCAGAGCCTAAAAGTCGGCGGGGACGGCGGAAGGCGGCAGAACCCCTCAAGCAATTGGGCAACCATCCTGAAGACGAAAAACCCGTCAATATTTACGATGGCCCTTATGGCTTCTATGTGAAACACGGGACGACTAACGCCTCACTACCAGAAGGCAAAAAACCCGACGATATCACCTTAGAGCTGGCGCTAGAGCTGCTAGAGGCTAAACAGGCCACCAAAAAGACCAGTCGCAAGTCTAGCAAATCAACCGCTAAAAAGACGACCACTCGTAAAACCACAACCAAGAAGACGGCTGCTAAAAAGACAACTGGCACCACGGCCAAAAAACGCACAACGCGCAAAAAAACTACTGACGATTCTTCATCGGCAGAGAAAAAAGCTTCTTAGGGAGGCATCCTGATGCTGACGCTTTACCATACTCCCCTTTCGATTAATTCTCGTCGGGTTTGGGTAACCTTGCTGGAAAAAGGGTTGCAGTTTGATCTTGTTGAGGTTGATCTCGGCGGCGACCAGTTCAAGCCAGCGTTTTTGGCGCTTAATCCCTTTCATCACATTCCGGTTTTGGTGGATGAAGACTTTAAGGTGATTGAGTCTTTTGCCATTTTGGACTACCTGGAAGCGATGTATCCGTCACCACCGCTCATGCCTTGCGCGCCTCAAGCGATCGCTCGCGTTCGGATGGTACAGATGGTTACCCTCAACGAGTTACTGCCAGCGCTGACGCCGCTAACCCGCAAAATGATGGGTTTTGGTGAACCCGACGCTGAAGCGATCGCCAAAGCGAAGCAGCAAGCAGACGGTGTGCTACGGTTTTTGGCTCAAATATTGGATAATCACGTCTTTTTTGGCGTTGACCATCTGAGCTTGGGTGATATTGTGCTGGGTACGGTGGTTCCCTGGTTTGCTCAGCTTGAAATACCGCTTGAAAACTATCCTAATTTGCAAGCCTGGTGCGATCGCCTGGTGCAGCGCCCTGCTTGGCAAACGACGCAACCCACGGCTGAAGCGCTAGCTGCCTTCAGAGAACGTATGCGCCAGCTTATGGATCGACGCGATCAGTCATAAAGCGGGGTGATCAGACCTTTAGGCTTTGGCATTTTGTGGTTTGGCTTTGGCTTGGCGCTGGCTCAGCAAAAATCCCAGGCTAGCCTGGGATTTAAAACCAAAGTTGATTACTTTTTGGGTTTATAGACTGGCTTTGAGCTTACCGAGGGGTGACAGCATCGCCAGCCCGGTTAGGCCCACGATCCGCTTCGTCGCCAATGAAGTCGCCTGCTTCTCCAAAAGCTTCACCGATCTTCTCTAAAATATTGGCGTTGGGATTAGATCGATCAATCACTGCTTGGGGTTCAGCCGGAATCTGCGTTGCCTGACGCTTGAGTTCTTCTTGACTAACGTTGCCAATGTCGTACTTAGTTTTTTCGCCATCAGAGTCAGGATAGATGAGGTTAAGTTCGCGATCGGCAACGAGCGTCCCCGCCGAAAGCGTATCTGCCAAACTAGCCGTTGGCAAAGCTAACAAAGTCATCATCCCTACTAGAGCAACCGCCAGTAACCGGGTTAAAGACAACGACTGCACCGTTTTGAGTAATCCTTTCATAGTGAGTTCCTCTAAATTTTCAACTTAAACTGTGAGTTAAGAAACAACTCGACTTTGCTAGTGTAAAAATTCACTGACAAAATAACTTCTGACAGAAGAAAGACTTTATCTGTAAAGGCGAAAGCTTTACAGGGCAAGGATTTACTCAATTTTGGACGGGTATTGCTGCTTTAAACGGGTTGTGATTGCGATCGCGACAACCCCCGGAGAGATTTCAATTTGCGTCAAGATCAGCCTAAAGACTATCTCGCAAGAGAGAACCCCCAATCGATGAGATGCCAACTTTGCGATCGCGCTTGCGATCGCCTGACCCTGCATCACCTCACGCCTCGCCAGCACAGCAAACGTAAAAAGCAAGATCCTGGCCCCACCGTGGAGATCTGTGCAGCTTGCCATAAACAAATTCATGTTTTGTTCGAAAATGCTTACCTAGCGCGTGAATTGAATACATTAGAGAAGCTAGCCTCTCATCCCCAAATGGCTCGGTTTCTTATCTGGATACGTAAGCAAGATGCCAACAAACGGATAAAAGCATACCGAGGACGATAAGCGTCATGCCCTATCAGCAACTTTCCCTGTCTACCCCTAAACCCGTTTTATCCTGGGCTAACCATCCGTTAGGGCCACAAGAAACGCAAATGGCGAAAAATGTAGCTTCGCTGCCGTTTGTGTTTAAGCATGTCGCCCTTATGCCCGACGTGCATTTGGGGAAAGGGGCGCTGGTCGGTTCAGTCATCGCCACCCAAGACGCCATTATTCCGGCAGCGGTTGGCGTTGATATTGGCTGTGGCATGTGTGCGGTACAAACCCCTTTTACCGCCCGCCAGCTTGATGACAAAAAACTTAAGCACATTCGCAAAGAGATTGAAGCAGCGATTCCCACAGGCTTTAACGACAACAAAACCGTAGACAAGCCTGTTTACAACTGGCAAGGCTGGCGCGACTTTAGGCATCTCCATGCAGGCGTGCAGCGTTTAGAAGACAAAGCGCTGCGACAGATGGGTTCGCTTGGCGGCGGCAACCATTTTATTGAACTGTGCCTAGATGAAACCGAGCAGGTGTGGCTCATGCTGCACTCCGGTTCACGAAACATTGGCAATATGCTGGCTCAAAATCACATTAAAACGGCCAAAGAGCTGGCTCGCCTAGCCCAGGAAAAACTGCCCGATCCCGACTTAGCCTATTTTGTCGCGGGCACTGAAGAATTTGAGCGCTACTGGCACGATCTGCAATGGGCACAAGACTATGCCCGCTTCAACCGCGAAGTGATGATGCATCGCTTTCAGCGGATTGTAGAACAGCATTTAGCAGGCGGCAAACCTAGCAAAACCCTCATGCGAGTCAATTGTCACCACAACTACGCTGAAAAAGAAACGCATTTTGGCGAAGCGGTCTACGTCACTCGTAAAGGAGCCGTGCGATCGCGATCGCAAGACTATGGCATCATCCCTGGTTCTATGGGAGCTAAGTCTTTCATCGTCAAAGGTAAAGGGGAGGCTCATAGCTATTGCTCTTGCAGCCACGGAGCCGGACGCTTAATGTCGCGCACCAAAGCCAAAGATCGCTTTACCTTAGACGACTTGATTCAGCAAACGCAAGGGGTAGAGTGCCGCAAAGACAAAGGCGTGATCGACGAAATTCCAGCAGCTTACAAGCCGATTGAAACGGTCATGGCGAATCAGGCTGATTTGGTAGAGGTTGTCGCTACCTTGAAGCAAGTGGTGTGCGTTAAAGGTTAGTTTTGGGAGACGGTGAGGGAGATAGGGGGAAGGGGGGAAGGGGAGATAGGGGGGAAGAGGGGAAGAGGGGAAGGGGAGATAGGGAGATAGGGGATCAGGGGCAGTCAGGGTTTCTGCGGCTCTGCCTCTGTGCTTCGTGGCTTGCCAAAATTTTGAGCTATTAGGCTTGGGTAATGGGGATATGACGGGGTTGAGCCTGAATCCGCTGAATCCAATCGCGGATGGCGGCAAAGCGTCCTAGGTCAAAATTGCCTTCGGGGGCAACGTGGGTGTAGGCAAAAAGGGCGATGTCGGCAATCGTGTAGCGATCGCCGACAAAGTAATCATGCTCAGCTAAGTGCTGTTCCATGACTTGTAAAGCTGCGTATCCGCCTGGTTGCTTTTGGGCTAACTGGGTCTGATAGTTTTCGGGCTGACCCAAGCAGGTAATCCAATACCGGGAGGTGGCGATATAGGGTTCATGGCTATACTGCTCAAAAAATAGCCATTGCATCACCTGAGCAGCCTGCCAGCGATCGCGGGGAAAAAAGTCGGTTTCTTGGCTGAGGTAATAGAGAATGGCGTTAGATTCAGCTAAAAACTGCCCTGGCTCCAGTTCTAAGGTTGGCACTCGACCATTTGGGTTTTTGGCTAAAAAGTCGGGTGTGCGGGTTTCTTGATTCAGGATATTGACTTCGATGCGCTCAAACGGAATGTCTAGCTGGGTTAGCAAGAGCCGTACTTTGTAACCATTACCCGAAGGCAAAAAATCGTAGAGTTTATACATAGCTGGAATTCATCGGCTTGATTCAAACAATCTTTAGCACAATAGTAGACAAGCGATCGCAGACTCGCAGGGAGGCGTAATCTCAATGGCACATCTGCTGGCACTTATCGTTGGCCTAGGTAGCTTTGCCCTTTATATGGCAGCTTTTTTCTACCCTGAAGTTCACCGCAAAAATGATTTTCTCTGGAGCGGTGTAGGCATGTTCTACGGCTTGGTGCTGTGGTTTTGCGCTGGCCGCGTGAGTGGAGCCTTGATGCTGGGTCAAATGGCGAGTGTGTCATTAATTGTCTGGCTGGGCTGGCAAACTTTAAGTCTACGGCGATCGCGTACCCCGGTTGAACTGCAAACGCCCGTTTCAGCCAGTGACGTGCAGCAGCAAACTCAGCAGGCTTTGTCACAGCTACAACGGCAGATCCAGCAGGGTTCGGGGCTAAAGGGCATCGGCTCACGCCTAAGCGCTATTAAAGCAACACTGCAAAAGGGAATCGCTGCTGCTACCAGCGTTTCGTCGCCTTTTCCCCGCATTACCAAACCCCGCCGTACCGACTACGAATACGCCGCCGAAAACCCCCAATCGTCCCCTCCCCCCCCACCTGCGCCGCCTAACGCCAACCCTTTTCTGCGCCCGCCAACTCCCCCCTCTGCGCCGCCTAGCTCTGCTGCCGTAGCCACCCCACCTACTCCACCCTCCCCGTCGCCCCGTCGCCCCGTCCCTGCCACCCCAAATGCTGCCAACAAACTCACTACCCTCAAAGACTGGCTCGGCGAACTTCTGACGCGTAAACCCAAACCTAAGCAGACGATGATCGAACTACCGCCCCGGCCACCGTCAATTCCCCGGCCACCCAAATCAAAATCAACCGCGCCCCCTCAAAAGCCCCAGCCCCCTACCGCAGACATCATCGACGCTGAGATTATTGAGTGAGCCAATAGGGCAATCGCTAGATCAGCCGTAGCACGGCGGGGTATTCAGCCCAAAACTTAGCCTTAGTCCTGAGCAGCTGCAGATTTGCAAGCTATATTGGTTAATCTATCCAGCTCTTGACAGCTAGTTACTTGAAGCCGATAGGCTTGTAGCTGATAATGGCTGGGAGCAGGACTTTAACTAAATTAACGGGCAGCTGTGACAGAGTCTAAGAGCTACAAAGACACCATCCTACTTCCGCAGACAAGCTTTAACATGCGGGCCAATGCCACCCAGCGTGAACCCGAAATTCAGCAGTTCTGGGAAGATCACAACATTTATCAAAAGCTCTCGGAGCATAATCCCGGAGAAGTTTTTGTTTTGCACGACGGGCCACCCTATGCCAATGGCAGTTTGCATATGGGGCATGCGCTTAACAAAACGCTCAAAGACATCATCAACAAATATCAACTGCTGCAAGGTCGTAAGGTGCGCTATGTTCCCGGTTGGGACTGCCACGGCCTACCGATTGAGCTAAAAGTCCTGCAAAATATGGATCCTGAGGCGCGTAAGCACCTGACGCCGATTAAACTGCGCAAAAAGGCCAAAGCCTTCGCCCTCAAAACGATTGAAGAACAGCGATCCGGGTTTAAGCGCTATGGCGTTTGGGGCGACTGGGATCACCCCTATATGACCCTCAACCCGGAGTACGAAGCAGCTCAGGTGGGTGTCTTTGGCAAAATGGCGCTCAAAGGCTATATCTATCGAGGTTTAAAAGCTGTTCACTGGAGTCCTTCTTCTCAAACGGCTCTAGCTGAAGCAGAACTGGAATATCCTGAAGGGCACACCTCGCGCAGCATTTATGCGGCTTTCCAAATGGTGAGTCTCTCTGAGGCTGCAACACCCGCTTTATCGCCTTATTTAGATGCATTAGGGGTGGCTATCTGGACAACGACCCCCTGGACTATTCCGGCCAACCTGGCAGTAGCGGTCAATCCAGCGTTAACCTACGCGGTGGTTGAAGTGGCTGCGGGTGAACCCTATCGCTACCTAATCGTGGCCAAAGATTTGGTAGAGCGGATGGCTGGCGTGCTAGATACCCAGCTAACTGTCAAGCAAACGCTCCGGGGAGAGGCGCTAGCGGGGTCTACTTACCACCATCCTTTATTTGAGCGCGAAAGTCCTATTTTGGTAGGAGGAGACTACGTCACCACCGAGTCTGGCACAGGTTTGGTGCATACGGCACCAGGGCACGGCCAAGAAGACTTTAAGGTAGGTCAGCAATATGGGTTGCCGATTTTGTGTCCGGTAGATGAACGCGGCATTTTTACGGCTGAGGCGGGGCCGTTTGAGGGCTTAGATGTGCTTAAAGATGCCAACGGAGCCATTATCGCCGCTTTGCAGGCCGCCAATGCTTTGCTCAAAGAAGAAGCCTACGTCCACAAATATCCCTACGACTGGCGGACGAAGAAACCAACCATTTTTCGGGCTACTGAGCAGTGGTTTGCTTCGGTTGAGGGGTTTCGAGAGGAGGCGCTCAAGGCGATCGCCGACGTTGAGTGGGTGCCTGCCCAAGGAGAAAACCGGATTACGGCTATGGTGAGCGATCGCTCAGACTGGTGTATCTCACGACAGCGCAGTTGGGGTATGCCAATTCCAGTCTTTTATGACGAAGCGACGGGCGAACCGCTGCTGAATCAAGCAACCCTAGCGCATGTGCAGGCCATCATTGCCGAAAAGGGTTCGGATGCCTGGTGGGAACTATCTACTGAGGAATTGTTGCCTGAGGCTTATCGCCACAACGGCCATACTTACCGCAAAGGCATGGATACAATGGATGTGTGGTTTGATTCCGGGTCTTCGTGGGCAGCGGTAGCGGAAAAGCGGCCTGAGCTGAAATATCCGGTAGATGTTTACCTGGAAGGATCCGATCAGCACCGGGGCTGGTTTCAGTCGAGCTTGCTAACCAGCGTGGCGACTCACGGCTGTGCCCCTTATCATACGGTTTTGACTCACGGTTACGTGCTAGATGAGCAAGGCCGCAAAATGAGTAAGTCTTTGGGAAACACGGTCGATCCGGCTGTGATTATTGAAGGCGGCAAAAACCAGAAAAAAGATCCGGCTTATGGAGCCGATGT
Organism: Almyronema sp.; assembly: GCF_052168255.1. Taxonomy (NCBI): domain Bacteria; kingdom Bacillati; phylum Cyanobacteriota; class Cyanophyceae; order Nodosilineales; family Nodosilineaceae; genus Almyronema; species Almyronema sp. The sequence continues at coordinate 41,453 of NZ_JBQLZL010000104.1, forward strand.
TTTGCGACTTTGGGTGTCGGCGGTCGATTACTCCTCCGATATCTCGATTGGCCCCACCATCCTCAAGCAGGTAGCCGATATTTACCGCAAGATTCGCAACACGGCTCGATTTTTGCTAGGTAACCTCTATGACTTTGACCCCGCTAAAGATGCGGTGCCCTATGAGCAGTTGCCAGAACTCGATCGCTACGCGCTGCACTTAATCACCGAAGTGTTTGGCAACATCACCGAGGCGTTTGAAACCTATCAGTTTTTCCATTTCTTTCAGACAGTACAAAATTTCTGCGTGGTCGATCTATCTAACTTCTACTTAGATATTGCCAAAGATCGGCTGTATATCAGCGCTGCCGACTCGTTGCGCCGCCGCAGTTGCCAAACGGTCTTGGCGATCGCGATGGAAAACTTGGCCAAAGCGATCGCCCCTGTGTTGTCGCACATGGCTGAAGATATCTGGCAAAACATTCCCTACGCCACTGGCTATGAATCGGTGTTTGAATCAGGCTGGGTTCAGTTAGAGCCTCAGTGGCAAGCCCCCGAACTAGCCAGTAAGTGGCAAGAACTTCGCTCGGTGCGTCAAGAAGTCAACAAGGTACTTGAGCAAGCACGCGCTGCGAAAAAGATTGGTTCTTCTCTAGAAGCTAAGGTGCTACTCGCTGTCACTGATGCTACGCTGCGATCGCAATTGGCGGCGATGAACCCAGCTAACGCGGTAGCAGGTGGTAGCCCTCATGTAGATGAACTGCGCTATCTCTTTTTGGTGTCGCAGGTCGAACTGCTAGAAACCAGCGATCGCCTGCAAGGGCTTGAGTTCAAGAGCGAATCGGATGCTTGGGGCGTAGGCGTGATTGAAGCGGTGGGCGAAAAGTGCGATCGCTGCTGGAATTACTCAACTGATGTTGGTGAATCAACCGCGCATCCAACGCTGTGTGAACGCTGTGTAGCAGCGATCGCCGATCAGTTTTAGCAAGCAGTGATAAACGCCGACAGCCAAGGCGTAAGCGACCCCAACCGAACTTTATCGATTAGGGAAAATAATTGACATTCGTTAGTCAGTTAGGTTAGCCGTAAATTGACATCAAGATTCCTAACTAAATAGCCTTGCACTTTTTGCACAGCCTATGGGCACGCTATAGTTTGGTTTGTCATTTCTTGATCCAGGGGTAAAGAGAGGAGTCTTGGCTAGTTCTCATCCGGCTGGAGAGCAAGGTGTTTAGATTACTTCGCTACTTTTCGCTTACAAGTTTGCTAGCGTTTCTTTTGACCGTCATTGCTTTAAACAGCTTTACTCGGCGCAGTGCAATTCAGCGGTTGGTTCAGTTTAGCGAAGAGAAAAATATCGCCTTAGCCCAATCTTTTGCCAACACAGCTTGGCCCCTCTACAGCAACTTTCTCACGAACACAGGGCAACTGAGCCAGTCACAACTGCAACAAGCTGACGAAATTCAGCAAATTCGCCAAGTTCTCCTGCAACAAACAGAAGGTCTATCAGTCGTCAAAATCAAAATTTTTGATCGGCAGGGTCGCACAGTTTTTTCTACCGATGAGTCTCAAATCGGCGAAGTCCGGTCTAACTCAGTTGGTGTACGGCGTGCCCTGACGGGGGAAGCGGTGACCCTATTTGACCATAAAGAACAGTTTGCCGCTATTCAAGGCAATATCAGCAATCGTCAACTGGTTTCGAGCTACATCCCTATTCGCCCCGAAGGACTCAACAGCCCCGTTGTAGGGGTTTTTGAACTCTATACCGATGTCACGCCTCTCTTTGGCGAGGTTCAGCAGGCTCAACAACAGCTTTTGTGGGGCATCAGCAGCATCCTGGGTGGCCTTTATATTGTGCTGTACCTGATCGTTTATCGCGGCGATCGCATTTTGAAGCAAAATTATCAGGCGGCTGAGGCAGCAGCGATCGCTAAAGACGAATTTTTAGCAATCATGAGTCATGAAATTCGCACTCCGATGAACGGCGTCATCGGCATGACCGGGCTGTTACTAGACACACCACTCAATCCCCAACAGCGAGAATTTACCGAAACCATCCGCAAAAGCGGCGATGCTTTGCTGATGCTGATTAATGACATTCTCGACTTCTCTAAGATTGAAGCGGGCAAGCTAGACCTAGAAAATCAGCCCTTTACCCCCACAAGCTGTATCGAAGACGCCCTTGATCTCATTGCCTCCAAAGCGGCTGAAAAAAAAATTGAGTTAGCCTACTTGGTCGAGCCTCAAGTTCCCAAGGCGATTGAAGGCGACGTAACGCGACTGAGACAAATTCTGGTTAATTTGCTGAGCAACGCCGTTAAGTTTACACATCAAGGAGAAGTAACGGTCAAAGTTACCGCCAAACTGCTAACACCGACACCTGGCCCCAAACCGTTATACGAACTGTGTTTTGCGGTTAGAGATACAGGAGTCGGCATTCCACCCGACAAGCAGCATCGTTTGTTTCAAAGCTTTAGCCAGGTAGACTCTTCAACCACGCGCCGCTACGGTGGTACCGGGCTGGGGCTAGCTATTAGCAAACGGCTTTGCGAAATGATGGGGGGGCGAATCTGGGTAGATAGCGAAGTCGATCGCGGCTCTACCTTTTACTTCACTTTAGTGGCTCCGGCTGTGCCCGTTCCACCGTCGATGTCTCTGATTAGCTCAGCAGATCTAACAGGTAAACGGGTTTTGATTGTTGATGACAATGAAACCAACCGTCAAATTTTAGCCATGCAGGTTCAGTCTTGGCAGATGGTGGCGACGACTGCCCAGTCCGGCTACGAAGCTATGGGCTTAGTTGCTCATGCTGGCCCCTTTGACATTGGCATTTTAGACATGCAGATGCCTGGAATTGATGGGTTGACCCTAGCCAAGATGCTGCGCGAAGCGCCTCAGGGCCAAACGCTGCCCCTAATCATGCTGACTTCTATTGGTTATCCTCTAGTCGAAAATCGCGACGTTGCCGCCCGTTTGTTTGTGGCTCAGCTCAACAAGCCTGTGAAACAGTCGCAGCTTCATGATGCCATTGTTCGAGCCTTCACGGGTAGAGCCATCAGGCATTCGCCATCCACTCAACCGCTACAGCTTGATGCTTCAATGGCTCAGCGGTTGCCACTGCGAATTTTGATTGCAGAAGACAATCGGGTAAACCAACAACTGGTTTTGCAAATATTGGCTAAATTGGGCTATCGGGCAGATATCGTCGGCAATGGTCTAGAAGTGCTAGAAGCGCTGCAGCGGCAGACTTATGATGTGGTGTTGATGGATGTCCACATGCCAGAGATGGACGGCCTTGAAGCCACGCAAATCATTTGTCAGCGCTTTACCCTGGCACAGCGTCCTCGCATTATTGCAATGACAGCAAATGCCATGCAGGGCGATCGCGAAAAATGTCTCAGCGCTGGTATGAACGACTATGTCAGCAAGCCTATCAATATTCCGGCTTTAGTCGAGGCATTAGAGCAGTGCAGCCCCCTACTTACTGAAGCTAACCCGCAGCCGCTTCCGGTGGTTGTTTTGCCTGCGCCTCAGGGTATCGATGAGCAGGCGCTGCAAGCCTGTTTAGAAATTTTAGGGCTACCCGATGGCCCGCAACAGGCTCAAGCGGTTTTGAGTGAGCTAGTTGATCTCTATGTCACCAGTGGCGATGAGCTAATTGCAGCGCTAAGCGCTGCCGTGGCAGCGGGCGATATAGAGCAAGTGGCTTATAATGCCCACACCCTTAAGTCAAGCAGTGCCTCGTTAGGGGCTGTAGGCTTGGCGGCGCTCTGTCAAGAACTCGAACAACTCAACGTCACCACTAGCGTCAGCGAGAGCCAAGTTCAGGCGATCGTAGATCAAGTTCTGCGAGAATATCAGCAAGTAAAAGTTGATTTGCAAAAACGCTGCCAGATCTGAGATCGGGTTTTCTTGACGTTGAGCCACTTTGTCTTGATGCCTGACTTCGTCGAGGATTAAAAACTCAAGGGTATTCTTAAAGCTTTAGCGATTTCTGCGTAGCCTGCCTTGTTGCGCCTTAAAGCCGATGAAAGAATAAACGTGATGCTATAGAAGCGCTTTGCCCCCACCGCTATCAGGATAAAGTTTTATGAGCAGTCTCCGCATTGCTTGGTTACTCACTTCTGCCTTTTATTACTGGCACCCTATGTTGAGTCAACTTGCTCAGCGTGTGCCCGAAATGAAGGCGTTTGCCGCCAACTGGCGAGGCTATGCTCCGGGACTAGAAGATAGTTTTGCTGTTGAGGTTGTGGGTGAGCGCAAAATTATTCCACTCCTTAAGTCTAAAACCAGCTACGGCTCTAACTTTACGTTTTTGCCCCTCAATATCATCAATCGCCTGCTGCAGTTTAAGCCGCAGGTGATTTTTTCTAACTCTTTTGGCATGTGGACGCTCTTGGCGTTGTTAGCCAAGCCTGTTGGCCGTTGGAAAGTCGTCATTGCCTACGAAGGCAGTTCTCCGGGGGTAGATTACCGCAATTCTCCGGCGCGGCTATGGCTGCGACAGCAGATGGTGCGATGGGCAGACGCCTGCATTAGCAACAGTCAGGCAGGGCGAGACTATTTAGTAAAGCTGTTGCAAGCGCCCGAAGACGAAGTGTTTGTGCAGCCCTACGAAGTACCCGCAGCAGATGCTTTAGCCGAGTCAGGCACAACCGCGATCGCAGCTCCGCGCCAGCGACCTTGTTTTATCTTCGTGGGTAGCGTCAAGCCGCGTAAAGGTGTCCAGTTGCTCTTGCAAGCCTGCGTCCAGCTAGCCGCCCAGGGATACCGAGACTACAGCGTTTGGATTGTGGGAGATGGCGATCAGTGCGAAGCGCTTCAAGCTTTCTGCACTGAGCATCAGCTGAATCAGCAAGTACAGTGGTTGGGCCGCGTCGATTACGATCAGCTTGGTAGCTATTTCAACCAGGCAGATGTTTTTGTGCTGCCTACCTTGGAAGACACCTGGGGCATGGTGGTGCTAGAAGCGATGGTACTTGGCAAACCCGTGCTGTGTTCTACCCTGGCGGGTGCGGTCGAGCTTATCCAAGAGGGGCAGAATGGCTATCGGTTTGACCCACGTAATGCCGAAGAGTTTGCCGATCGGATGCGGCAGTTTATAGATCAGCCTGAGCGAGTTGAGGTCATGGGCCAACAGTCGATTACTGTCATGGCGCAATACACGCCAGCCGCAGCAGCAGACTTTTTGGTGGATGTGGCGGCGTTTGCAACTGCGCACTAGGAGAATCTGCTTGTGACTGGCTTTAAAATTTTAGTCTCCGCTTACGCCTGCCGCCCCCAAGAAGGATCGGAGCCGGGTATTGGCTGGCATTTGGTGCAAGAATTGGCCAAGGTTCACCAGGTTTGGGTGCTAACGCGAGCCAACAACCAGCCAGCGATCGCCGCTGAGTTGGCGGCCAATCCCATCAGCAACTTACAGGTTATTTACTGTGACTTACCCCTGTGGCTGCAAAAGCTCAACCACGGTCAAAAGCTGGTGCATTTGCACTATTATCTCTGGCAGATAGCTGCTTATCGGCTGGGGCGTCGCCTGCAAGCCAAAAACAACTTTGACCTAGTTCATCATGTCACCTATGTACGCTACTGGAGCCCTAGCTTTTTAAGTCTGCTACCGCTTCCCTTTGTGTGGGGTCCCGTTGGGGGGGGCGAAGCTACCCCTCGCGGTTTTTGGTCAGCGCTGGGCAAACGCGGCTTAGCCTACGAGCTGCTGCGTGAAGCAATCCACCGTTTGAGTGAACTGGATCCTTTTTTGCGGCTAACGGCGCGTCGAAGCGCTATTGCCTATGCCACCACGGCTGATACAGCCCGATGCCTGCGGCGGTTGGGGGCACAGCGGGTTGAGGTGTTTTCTCAGTTGGGACTCTCTACCGCCGAGCTATCTGCTCTGGCTGACCTGCCGCTACCGCCGCAGCCTCGCTTCCTCAGTATGGGGCGATTACTGCACTGGAAAGGGTTTCATCTGGGTCTACAAGCCTTTGCGCAGGCTGACCTGCCGCCCGACGTCACCTACTGGATTGTGGGAGACGGCCCAGAGCGCGATCGCCTGAAGCAACTTGCCGCTGCCTTAGGGATTAGCGATCGCGTCAAATTTTGGGGTAAGCTTTCTCGCTCAGAAACGTTGCAAAAGCTAGCCGACTGCTCTGTATTGGTGCATCCCAGCCTGCATGATTCAGGGGCGCTGGTTTGCGCTGAGGCTATGGCCGCAGGACGTCCGGTGATTTGCTTAGATCAAGGGGGGCCTGCGCTTCAGGTGACAGCAGCCACGGGCTTTAAAGTAGCCGCACAGCAGCCTGCTCAGGTGATTCAAGACCTAGCAGCGGCGATGGACTGTTTAGCGCAAGACAAAACGCTGTGGCAGCAGATGAGTCAGGCCAGTCGTCAGCGGATTCAGAGCGTTTTTAGCTGGGCTAGTAAAGGGCAGCAATTTACTCAGCTTTATCAGCAGTTGGTCAAGGATTCTCAGCCGTTAGCCTCTGTAGCTCTGGAGCCTGATGCAGGTAATGCTTTAACGCAAGAAACACCCCCTCTTGCCACGGCTAACCCTACTGATTTGCCCCCAACCGCAGCCGCTGAGCTACCGACGGCGCGGCCAAGCTTAAGCCCAAATTCTAATCATGACGAGGTATCTGCGTGAGAAACGTTTTGATGTTTAGCAGCCTGCTGCTGCCCCCTTCTCAAACTTTTGTGCGGGCGCAGGCGGAGAGTTTAGAAGCGTTTACAGCCTACTATGCCGGGTCGCGCCGGGTGCCGGGGTTAGACCTGCCAACAGAAAGAACGCTGGTGATCAACGCGGGCACTCAGGCCGGAAAGCTGCGAGAACTGCTCTTTAAGCTGACTGGCAGAGACGCCGCCTTTTATCAACAGGTACGTCAGATTCAGCCAGCTTTGGTTCACGCGCAGTTTGGTTTGAGTGGTGTCTTGCTGCTGCCGCTGATGCGATCGCTAGGGGTTCCCCTTATCGTTCATTATCGGGGGGCTGATGCCACCGTAGATGCCAAGCAAGCCCGCTTTGATTCGCTTAACCACTGGCTTTATTATCAGCGGCGCGATCGCCTGAAGCAAAGCGCTCAGCTATTTCTGACGGTTTCAAAGTTTATTCGTGACAAACTTTTAGAGCAAGGGTTTCCGGCAGATAGAGTTCGCGCTCACTATCACGGCGTTGACATTTCGCAGTTTAACCCAGACGCTAGCCGACCGCGAGAAGCGGTCGTGCTGTTTGTTGGCCGACTAGCTGCCAAAAAAGGTTGTGACGATTTGATTCGGGCGATGGCAAAAGTCCAGGCAACCAAAGCTGACGCTGAGCTAGTTCTCATTGGTGACGGGCCGCTGAGAGCTTCGCTAGAAAACTTGGCAAGCCAACACCTACAGCGTTATCGCTTTTTAGGCGTTCAGCCTCAGCCCGTCGTGCGGGAATGGATGAACCGGGCACAGGTTTTGGCAGCCCCCAGCGTTACAACGCCTGCGGGCGATTCTGAGGGTTTGCCTAACGTGGTGCTAGAAGCGCAGGCCATGCAGTTACCCGTCGTCAGCACTTACCATGCGGGTATTCCAGAAGCAGTCATTCATGGCGAGACAGGCTTTTTAGTCAAAGAGCATGACTGGCAAGGGCTAGCTGACTATCTGCTTAAGCTTCTGCAAGCGCAAGACCTGTGGCAGCATTTCAGCCAGCAAGGGCGATCGCATATGGAAAACAACTTCAACCGTTATCGCCAAACGCGTGCCTTAGAACAAATCTATGAAGCTGTATTAGCGCAGAAATCAGAGCGATCGCTAAAGGCAACAGGCTGAGGGCAGAAGGAAAGCTTTTGGGCAGCGGCTTTTGGCCGACTAGCCAATGGTTATAACTACCTGCCACTCTCCCAGCATGAGCGCTTTAGGGTGTTTCTTCACCTGTCCCACCGTCAGGCGTTTGCGGTAGGGGTTCGGTCGGTAGGGGCGTTGTGGGTACTTGCGAAGGAGTATTAAACCCAGGTGTGGGCAGCGGTTCTAAAGGTGCCTGGGGAGTGCCATTGTTATTGAGCAAGTCATCTAAATTACCGTTGTTAAGCAAATCGTCTAGATTATTCAAATCGTTAGGCTCTGGCTGAAGCTGATCCAGTCCGGCAGGCAGCGTGGCTAAAGCGACGCGATCGCCTCCGACAGAGCGCAGCAGATCAAGCACCTGGATCACATCTGCATAGCGGGCACTTCGAGCCGCGTATAGCACAATCAGCCCCTGCGGAGACGCTGCTTGATGCTGCACCAAAATGTCATAAAGCAGATTGAGGCTAACAGGTTGCTGATCTACATAAACCTGGCCGTTACCATCAACGCTGACATAAAGCCGTTCTAGATCATCTGCACTGAGTCCTTGGGCTGGCAGCGGTGTCCCGGTTTGAGCGGCTGGCAAGTCTAGGCTGATGGCCTGCTGCCGGGTTAGACCAACTGCCGCCAAAATAAAGAACGTCAAAATACAAAAAATGACATCAATCAGCGGAATAATTTCAATCCGAACTTCTTCGTTGTTCGCCGTGTCAAGGTCAAGCTTCATAGGTCACCGCTTGGGGTCGCGTTTAGATGGGGCTTAAAAGTTGTCAGCGGGGGGGCGTTTTTCCGCTTTAGGCGGTTTAGCGGGCGGAGGTGGGGGCGGTAGTTCAGTATTAAGGGGCGGACTGAGAGAATTGGGTTTACCGTCTGTGGCAGCGTATGCTTGGCGATAAAGCAGTTCTAGTTCACTGCCTGATTGGCGGAAAACTTTTGCCTGACCCAGCACAAAGCCCTGAAACAGCCGAAAGAAAGCCAGACTAACAATGGCGATAATCAGACCTGCGGCTGTGCTGATCAGCGCTTGCCCAATGCCTAAAGCGGTTTCTGCCGTTGCATCTCCGCCTAAGTCGCTCAGGCGAATTGAGCCTAACGAATTAATCAAACCGACAACAGTACCGAGCAAGCCCAAAAGGGGAGCTAGGGCAATGACCGCTTCTAAAACCTTTTCGCCTCGCCGCATTACCGCTAACTCTTCGTTAGCTGAAGTTTCTAGCGCTAGCCGAAAAACTTCTGGATCGGGGTTGAGCAGCTTGAGAGCGGCATAAAGAAAGCGCCCCATCGGCAAATTACCCGCCCGTTGGGCAATATGGGTGGCTGCCGCCCATTCGCGGCGGGCGGCTTCTAGCACTCGACCTGCGACCTCGCGTTCGCGGGTTAAAATCTTTGACCAAAACCAAATTCGCTCAATGATTGTGCCTAGAGCCAAAATTGACAGAAACAGCAGCGGCCACATAGCAATGCCGCCCTGAGCAAAAATCTCAGCGATATTCACAATGGCCTCCTAACACCATATCGCCTCAGTATAGGCATAGATGACGTCACTTAATCTATTCACCCTGCGTAAGACAAAGTATGGCAATTCTAAAAACGTTGCGCATTCATGGTATCGCTTAGTTTGTCGCGATCGCCTCTAAGCTGCCAAAAGAACCTCAAAAATAGCGGCGGCGGCGCGATCGCAAACACCAGGTTCTCCTAGAGTCTGGCGAATACTCTGGTAGTTTGCCAGCATCTGCTGCTGTTTATCTTCATTGAGCAACAGAGTCAGCGCCGCTGTGGCTAGGGCGGCGGGGGTGGCCTGCCACTGGAGAAATTCCGGCACGACGGAGCGCATTTCTACCAAATTAACCGGAGAAATAAAGGGAGCGGAAAAATTTAATAGATGCTGGGCTACCCAGGCCGTCACCGGATTGAGCCGATAGCACACTACCTGCGGTACGTTCATTAACGCAATTTCTAAATTGACAGTTCCCGATTTTGTAATTGCTAGATCAGCCGCTGCGATCGCCGTTTGGCTATCAGCCGTTAAGCTAGCGTTAGATAGCTGATAGTGGGCGATCGCTTGTTGAATTGTTTGTTGAAACTGCGGCAAAGAAGCTGGAATTAAAAACTGCACAGCCGGGAGCTGAGCCTGAATTTGCTGAGCCGCCTTTAATATCACAGGGAGCAGGTAGCGCAGTTCTTGCTGCCGCGAAGCGGGTAAGAGCGTAACAACGGTTGCGTCTGCGGCTAAGCCTAGTTTGGCTCTTGCCTGTTGCCGATCGGGCGGATGGGGAATGCGATCGATGAGGGGATGGCCAACCCAGGTCACGGCTCCGCCGTAGCGCTGATAAAACTTAGCTTCTTCCGGAAAAATGGCCAGGAGGCGATCGCTTACGTCTAAAATTCGGCGGGTGTCACGTTCTAAAAAAGCACCCCAAACCCACTGCTGGGGCGCAATATAATAAACCAGCGGTAGCCGCGAAAAAGTTTGCCTCAGGTAGCTACCAATAGCCAGATTTGGCCCCATGTAGTCAATTAGAACAGCCAAATCAGGGGGGTGGTTGCGCAAATATTGCTTGACCCGTCCCTGTAACCGCAAGGTCGGCACCAAATAGGGCAGCGATTCTAAAATGCCAACCGCACCAATAGCACTGGTGTTCCCCAACAGCGTTGCGCCTGCTTGAGCCATGCGATCGCCCCCGGTAGCAACAATCTCTAGGGCGTAGCCCCGGCTAGCAGCCTGACGCTGCAAAGCGTGGATCAGCAAAGCTCCTTGCAAATCTCCTGAGACTTCCCCCGTACTGATAAAAATTCTCAGCTTTAGTGGCTGCTCCAAGGCCGACAGCGGCTGGGTTGGCGTTTTCACCCTCATCACCTCGTTAACGCTAACAGAAAATAGCGACGGCCCTACTTGTTCCCTGGAATGGGGCCTCGCCGCTCAGGCTGTTGAGAGTCGCGTAAAAACTGCTGTAAATGCCGCACATAGTCATTGTGGCTGAGGTCGTCTAGCTGATCTAACGCTTCGTTTAACGGTAGCCTGGAGCGATAAATCAGACGAAACGCCTGTTTAAGTTCCCGGTAGCGCTGGCCTTGATCGATTTGAGCCAGTCCGGCTCGCTGAAGGCCAATCTGATTGAGTGCCCGCACCCGTGACGGATTGCCTTCAACAATCGTAAAGGGGGGAACGTCGCGATCGATCCGGCTCATGCCACCAATCATCGAATGCTGACCGATATGCACAAACTGGTGAACCCCTACCAGTCCACTCAAACGAGCATTGGATTCAATATGAATATGACCTGCAAGCGCTACCGAATTGGCAATAATTACCTGATCTTCAATCCAGCAGTTGTGAGCGACGTGGGCATAGGCCATCAGCAGATTGTTGTTGCCGAGGCGGGTTTCTTCACCGAAGCGGGTGGGGCGGTTAATCGTGACATATTCTCGAATCGAGTTATTGTCACCAATTTTGACCAGGCTCAATGAGCCGTCATATTTCAGATCTTGAGGTTCTAGGCCAATGGCCGCACCGGGAAAAATTTGATTACGGGCCCCCACCTCGGTGTGCCCTGCCAAAATCACATGGGAACCAATCACAGTTTCTGGGCCAACTGAGACTTTTTCGCCAATCACAGCATAGGGGCCAACCTTGACGCTGGGATGGATCTGAGCGCCGGGATGAATGACAGCAGTAGGATGAATTAATGTAGTCAAAGGAACGCCTCCGGCAGCCAGAGCATCAGATGCACCTGTGAGATCGATTGATGACAGCCAAACATGTCACTAATCCACCACGGAAAACATCAGTTCTCCTCCGGCAACAAGCTGTCCGTCTACTTCTGCTTTAGCCTGCATCTTGCCGAAGCGCATACGCTTAACCGACAGTAGCTCTACCGTCATAACCAGCTGATCACCCGGCACAACCGGACGCCGAAAGCGCACCTTATCAATGCCTGCAAACATGCACAAACCCGTTACCCCTGGCATTTGGGTTAGAACAATTCCCCCAACTTGCGCCATAGCTTCAACAATTAAAACCCCTGGCATAATGGGGCGACCGGGAAAGTGGCCCTGGAAGTGGGGTTCGTTGAAGGTAACGTTTTTGATACCGATGGCACGCTTACCCGGAACATAGTCAATAATGCGATCGACTAAGGCAAAAGGATAGCGATGGGGGAGCAGTTTTTGAATCTCCTCCAACATAAAAGTCTTTTGAGCAGCGGCTTCCTCAACAGTCGCAGGTACTTCAGTTGAGGTCGCGTGGTTCGTAGCGTTTGCGTTAGTCAAGATAGACATTGGTTGACTTCAACAGAGCAAAATATGGGGACAAAGTTCCCTAAGAACTTTTAAGATTCTCCCATTTGAGCGGCATCCTTGCTAGTCACACATTGAGATGAAAGTTTTGCGGCTAGCTGTACGTGCAGTTGGTGGCTGGCTTTGTAGGCAACTATGTGAGCATTTGGCCAGAAACCTAGCAAACTGAGATCGCCGAGCAAGTCAAGCAATTTGTGCCGGACGGGTTCGTTTTCAAAGCGCAGGGGTGGGTTAAGCCAACCTGAGCGATCGCACACTAAGGCATTTTCCAGACTACCGCCTTTGATCAAACCCTGGGTACGGAGATATTCAATTTGGTGAGCTAAGCCAAAGGTGCGGGCGGGGGCGATCGCTTCAGCAAAATCATCGGTAGTCGGTGACCAGCTATGCCACTGATTGCCAATTGCGCTGAGTTCAAAGTCAATGCCATAGGTGAAGCGCGGTACCGGGGCTGGCAGCGCACTCACAAACGCATCCCCTTGCTGCACCTGTACGGGGGTCAGCAGCGATCGCGGCAGGCTAGGCTCAGCTTGAGCCGCGATCCCGGCGGCGGCGATCGCCGTTACCCACTCTTGGGCAGAGCCATCTAGCAGCGGCAATTCTGGGCCATCGACTTCAATGCGGGCGTTGTCAATTCCCATGCCAGCTAAGGCGGCTAGCAAATGCTCTACTGTGCGCACTGTGGCAGCCGCTTGAGCCAGTTCGGTAGACAGGGTGGTTTGACAAACCGCCGCTACGACTGCCGGAATTTTAACCTCAGACAAATCCGTCCGGACAAAATAACGACCTGTTTGGGGCGGCGCGGGCATTACCCGTACCTGCGTTAATTGCCCAGAATGCAGCCCTACCCCCGCTTTCTCAAAGGCAGTTGCCAAAGTATGTTGGCAGTGACTTAAAGTTGGTGGGGTAGATACTTGCTGACTTGTCGGTAGGTTCATTAGAAACGTTCTCCAATGCCAAAGTGCAAGCGGCTATCTCCTTGGTCATTGAAACCGTAGTCTACGCGGATAGGGCCAAAGGGGGTCTGAATTCGTACACCCGCGCCATAACCAAAGCCATCCCCTGGCTTATCCCGCACTGGCCCTGGTGCTCCCGGAACCGCATCTCCACTGCCTAAATCGCTGGCATAGTCCAAAAACAATGCGCCCCCCAAAAAGGAAAAGAGCGGGAATCGGTACTCGGCTGAGGCTTGAATGTAGCTACGGCCACTGGCGACTTCTCCTTCATCATAACCGCGCACTGAGTTAGTGCCACCCAGGGCAAAGGCTTCGTAAGGGGGTAAATCGCCCAGAACATGCCCCCCTTGAATATTAAGGGCCAGCGCTTGTGGGCCTTCGTTGAACCGCAAAAAGTTAACAGGAATGTATTGGCTGTAGCTGGCTCGCACCCGATTTAAGAAAATGCTGCCGGATCCTAACGGAATGGACTGCTCAGTACCTAATCTGAGCAACGATCCTCCTGTGGGGTTAAAGGCATCATTACGGCGATCGCGGACAACGCCAAACTGTACGGTCCACAAATCGTCACTACCATCGTCACTGATAGTCAGCGGATTGCCCAGAGCATCAAAAGCTTCGGTATCCCCATCAGCATCTTGAGTCGTTACCCTTTGATACTGAGTACCCAGCGAAGCCCGCCAGCCGTTGCTGAGCGGTCGGCTAAAGCTAACACCACCGCCTAAGCGACCTACGCGGACGTTGTCGCCATTGGGTAAATCCACATCGGTTTCGCCGTTGTCAAAGACCAAAGATGTGGCACGACGGGCAAAAGCATTGACTGTATAAGAAGTCCGGAAGGGATCGCCCGCGATCCAGGGGTCGGTAAAGCTGATGTCAAAAAGCAGGTCACGGAAACTTAGCTGTGCTTCGGCAGCTAGCTTTTGATTGTTGCCCCCGAAATTATCTTGACGGTAGCTGACGGTACCGAAGAGATCCCCGGTAAAGTTAAACCCTAAACCAGCAGCAATCGATCCGGTACTTCGCTCAGTGACGTTAACCACAACGTCAACCTGACGCGGATCTTGATCACCTGGTTCAAGAGACAACCGCACATCTTCAAAAATGCCCAAGCGAAAAACTCGCTCTAAGTCTTGCTGGATCGCTTGCTGCTGAAAGACCTCACCCGGTTCAGTCTGAAATTCACGGGTGATAATAAAGTCGCGCGTATAGCCGTCAATGGGGTTGCCTTCTTCGTCAACGGTGTCGCCTTCAGACGTCAGGAAGCGTACCTCGATATTTTCAATTACCCCTTCTGCCACAATCAGGGTAACAACGCCATCTTGTGAAACTTGAGGGGCGGCTGTCACCTGAGCCAGAACGTAGCCATTTTCCTGATACCACTCATTGAGCTGCAGAATGCCGTCTTGAAAGTCCAGCAGGTTGATGATGCGACCGTACTGCGCTTGAAAGATGTCATCAATAACCGTTTCGGGCAAGACCTGGTTGTTGCGTACCTGAACATCTTGGAGTACCGGGTTAGGCTGTACTAAAAAGGTGACCCGGACACCCAAAGGCGTGTCTTCTGGTACGGCTTGGACATCGGCAAAGTAGCCTGTGGCGAAAATATTGTTGATATCGCGCTGTAGCTGGGTGCGAGTGGTCGTTTGACCCGCGCGAGTCTGCACGACGTTATAAACTTTGTCTGTCAGCGTTTCACCATCTGCCAGCGGCTGATCGAGTGCTACCTGAGTTCCGCGGGGATCTTCGCCTTCAACGGCAACCTCAGCTACGAGCACGCGCGGTTCCGGGGCGGCTTGCTCTTCGCTAGGGGGTGGGGCAGGTTGATTGGTTTCAGGCGGGATCGGCAGATCGGTTTCAGGCGGTAGCTCGTCGGTGGTTTCCTCAGTATCGGGTAAGTCAGGCGTATCGGTTTGAGCCGGAACGGCATCGGCTGGCAGTTCGTCAGTGACGTCGTTTTCGATCGCGGGTGAGTCTATCTCAGGGGAAGGTTCCTCAGGGCTGCCTGGGTCTAGTTCAGGCGAGTCAGGCTCAGCTAAATCTTCAATGTTGACAGGCGATTCATCGGCGGGCGGGTCGGCTGGAGCCTGAGCGATCGCCGACTTTGGCTGACTGAAGCGAGGCGCTAACGCAGGCTGACCTAAAACTGCAGGCTGGGAAACCGCAGGCGAAGCAAAATCGGCTGCAACAAGCTCTGCGGGTGAGAGCTTAGTATTCGGCTGCTGCAGCACTTGAGCTTGAACGCGATCGCTCAAACCAACCGCTGTTGAAACCGTGAAAACCGCTAAAAGGGCTGGAGATAGGCGCATTTCAATTACTCGACTCAAAAAACTCCACACACCGCGACTCTCCCGTTTGAGGGCAAAGAGGGGAGAGCAACACCAATCTTGACGTAACTAAAAAAAACTCAGCAATCGGACAAATTTTACCCTACTCTCTGAAGCTAAAACTTAGATGACTGTGCCACTACTCTGGCTAGCACTGTCTGATAAGCCGTTTCAACCTCGCCTAAGTCTTTGCGAAAGCGATCCTTATCAAGGATGCGGCGACTGGTGTCTGCCTCTGCTTGATTCCAGAGACGACAGGTATCAGGGCTGATTTCGTCCGCTAGCAACAAGGTTTGCTGTTGATCAAGACCAAACTCCAGCTTGAAATCCACCAGGGTAATATCACATTGCTCAAAGAAATCTTGCAAGATGTGGTTCACCTGCTGGGCTAACTGCGTTAGCTGATGAATCTGCTCTGGAGTAGCAACGTTGAGCAACCGCAGGCGATCGGGGGTCAATAGCGGATCGCCGAGGTCGTCATTTTTGTAATAGAACTCCACCAGCGGGGGCTGTAGAGGGGTACCCAAAGCAATACCGGTTTCTCGACAGAGACTGCCAGCCGCAATGTTCCTGACGACCACTTCTAGCGGCAAAATCTTTACAGCCTTAACCTGCATTTCGCGATCGCTAGGGGTATCAATCCAGTGAGTCGCAAGGCCGTTGGCTTCTAAGAGCTGAAAGAGATGGGTTGAAATCGCACAGTTGATGCGACCTTTATCGACAATAGTGCCTCGCTTTTGGGCATTAAAGGCAGTGGCATCGTCTTTGAAGTGAGCAATTAGCACTTGAGGATCCTCAGTGGCGTAGAGGATTTTGGCTTTGCCCTCATAGAGCTTTTGAGTCGTTTTCATAGCGCAGGGGAAATTTGGTCAATCTCACTATTCTAATGGCGTGATAAGACCTCAGGATATTACCCTGTTACCCTTAACTTTGGCTAACTTGAGTTTTGCCAGGTAAAAAACAATTCAGCCAGCTCGTTGGCCTTTAGCCAAGCGGGGTGTTCTTGCCGATAGCGACACGGTCATAGCGTTTCAGCGCGATCGCCCTTAAGGTGACTAACAGCGATCGCCTGAGCATCTGTCCTTTAGCTCCCATCCGGGTCTGATCAGTTTGGGTCTGAGTAGCGCCAACCGCTAGCGGGTTGTAGCCTCAGGCGAGTCAGTCGATTCAGCGTCTGAGGCTTTATTTGGTGGTCATCGTATAAACGCCATCCCAGCCTTCTTCAGGTCGTTTGCTGGGATCACTAATGTATTCGCGAATACGACGTAGATGCTCGGTCACAGCCCCATCGGTAGGCACCAAATCATGGGCTTGTTGAAAGCGTCGCTGTGCCCGTTCAAATTCACGATTGATGTAAAAATGACGAGCTTCTTGATAAATCTCAAGCAGTTCTCGGCGCTGAGTGGGGAGATCTACTTGACGATGGTCAATTAGCTCATAAATCCGCACAGGTTCGTTTTTGCCTTTAACCCGAATGCGATCGAGTTCGCGTACCCAGATTTGATCTTTGCAAAGTTCGTAAGTGTGTTCGCTAATAACGATGTCACAGCCATATTGTTTGGTGATGCCTTCCAAACGAGAGCTGAGGTTTACTCCATCGCCAATCACGGTATACTCCATCTTTTTCTGGGAGCCAATATTACCGGAGACGACCTCTCCAGAGCTAATGCCAATGCCAATGCGAATGTCAGGCAACGATTTACTCAGGCGATCGTAGTTAAAACGCTCTAGCCGATGGCGCATATCAAGGGCAGACTGCACAGCCCCCCAGGCATGGTTTTGCAGCGGTAGCGGCGCTCCAAAAACCGCCATTAAAGCATCGCCAATAAATTTATCGAGTGTGCCTTCATAGCTAAAGACGGCCTCGACCATCGTTTCAAAGTAGTCATTCAGCAGCGAAACGACTTGAGAGGCTTCGAGATTTTCCGTCAGTGTGGTGTAGCCACGAATGTCAGAAAACAGCACCGTTACTTCTCGCCGTTCGCCGACCATGAGTGAATCTTCACCCAACTGCATGACTCGCTCGGCTACGCCGGGGGTCATATAGCGGTAGAGGGTGGTTTTCATCCGCTTTTCTTGGCTGATATCTTCTAGCACCAGCAACCCTCCCAAAACTCCGCCCTCCGGATTTGTGAGTGGATTGACGGTTAGATTGATGCTGCGTTCAATCGGCTTGATATGTTCACGGCTAAGTAGCGGTTGGTCAGTTTTGCCCCACAGAGCAAAACTACGGTCGGCGGTGGTGCTGGGAATGGCTAGCTGAGCCGGAAGATCTTCAGTGCTGTAGAGGGCAATTGAAAGACTTTGCTCAGGAACATAGTGCTTAGCTCCGTTCTTGAGGCTATCTTCTAGGCGAAACTGGATGTTTTCTAGCGGGATGACTTCCCAAACGTGTCGCTGGCGGAGATGATCTTCCCACAAAAGGCGGCAGTTTTTGGCGATCGCTTCGTCAGTCGGACAGCCGAGCAGTTCTAGAGCCGCGTCGTTGATAGTAACGATACGCCCTTCTAAATCGGTCGAAATGACGGCATCAGAAAGACTTTGAAGAATGTCTTTTTGGTACTGCTTTTCGACGAGCACGCTTTCAAACAGCTTGGCGTTTTCTAAGGCAATGCCTGCTTGAATGTTAAACGCCCGCATGAACTCTTCGTCGAGGCTGGTAAAGTTGCCCTGATTTTTGTTGATTAGCTGGGTTACGCCAATCAGGGTGCTAGAAGAGTCAAACACTGGCATACAGAGAATGTTGCGGGTTTTATAACCAGTTTTTTGATCGGCGGAGGGATCAAAGCGGGGATCTTCGTAAGCATCGGGAATATTGAGCGGCGTTCCAGTAGAGGCCACATATCCGACAATGCCTTTATCGGCTTGCTGGCGTAGCTCTATCAGCCCCCGATTGTCGCCCGTTTTTACCTTAGACCACAGCTCATGATTTTCTTCGTCAACAATCCAGAGGGTACTGCGGTCGGCCTGCATCAAGTCTCTGGCTTCTGCCATAACCGATTGCAAGGTTTTTTCGAGGTCTAAACTTTGCTCTAGAGAAGAAATGGCTTTTAGCAGCGCCGCCACTCCTTTCTGGTTGCGGGCGGCAATATAGAAAGAATTACAGCTCTCTAAAATGATGCCAATTGAAGAAGCAAACTCGCGAAAGTTTTGCTCGTCACGGGTATCAAAGGGGCTTTGCCCCAGTTTGTTGAGCAACTGCACCACCGCCACCACGTTGTTGCGGCTGCTAAAGACAGGCATGCAAAGAATATTGCGCGTTCGATAGCCTGTTTTTTTGTCAATGCTGGAGTCAAAGCGGGGATCAGCATAGGCATCGGGGATGTTGAGATATTCCCCGGTACTGGCAACGTGTCCGGCAATCCCTTTGTGCATTGAAACGCGGATCTCAAGCTTGTGATCGCTTTCGCCGGACGCAATTTTTGACCATAGCTCTTGTTTGGTGTTATCCACCATGAAGATCGTGGTGCGTTCAGCCGATAATATCTGACCAATTTTGAGCGTAAAGGCTTCTAAGATCTGCTCTAGCATGGTTTCTAGGGCTTCGTTGTTGATCATGTCGATCGCCCTGAGAAAATGCTCAAATTCTCTGGTGATTTGCTCTAGCAGATCAACGAACTGATGGGTCGGCAGATCTCGAACTTTGTTCGTTAGACTGGCCTGGTGATTGACCTGGGAGAGAGCCGCTAGCATGCTACTAGAGTTTGAGGATGCCATAGGAGTCGGTGCTCAACAAGAAGTAAAAACTAGCCTAAAAATGCTGTAATCCGGCGTGAACCTAAAGTCAAAGAAGCAGTCCATTTTATGGACAGGACAATAGCAAAAAGGCTGCTTTGGCTAGCTGCTCGAATTTCAAGATAACGATTTCAGCTACCTACCAATGTACCCCGTTAGACAATTTTGCTTTGGGCCATGGTTAAATTTCAAGCTTAGTAGAGCGCTTGCATCAGTCGCCGTCGATAGGCTTGAGTTAAAGCGGCTTCATCCCCAAGTAGATTGAAAAGGGCAACCATGGCTTTGCGACCGCCATCATCGCGGTAGCGACGATCGCGTTCAACCACTTGTAAGAAGTAGCTTAAAGCCGTTTCGTGATCTTGGGCGATCGCGGCTTTGGCTCCCTGGAGATAGAGCTGATCGAGTTCAGAGTCGGGTTTGATGTCAGCGATCGCTTGCTGAAACTGAGCCATACCTTGCAACCCAACGGCGGTGCGGTAGTCTGCTGCTTCGCTGGGCTGAATGGCACTCAGCAACTTGATAGCTGAGTCATAGCTACCTTGCTGAATCAAAAAGCGTGCGCCTGCTAAGATTAAGCGTCTATCTTCAGGATACTGCTGCATCAGGTGAGCAAACTGGCGCTTGGCAGTTTCAGGGTCTGCCGCCGCCTCAGCCGCCGCAATCGCCTTGAGTCCTCGCTCTAGGGCAGACTCCAAACCCAACTGAGCTAAGCGATCGCGAATTTGCGGCTCTGGCAAAACACCGACAAATCCATCGACTACCTGACCAGCAAGGAAGAATTTGACATCGGGAACACCCTCTACGCCATAAACATTGGCTAAATCTGGGTTTTGGTCAATATCAACTTTGGCCAGCACACAGTCATATTCAGTCACTAGCTTTTCCAGCATGGGCTTGAGCATCTGACAAGGGCCACACCAGGTAGCGAAAAAATCAACCACCACTGGCTGCTCGTGGGATTGCAACAGCACCTCAGTTTCAAAATTTTGGCTATTAACGTCGATAGAAACGCCCATTTCCTATAGTTTCCTCATACCGTGAACTCTTTTCAGGAGGTTGGTGACTCGGAGGTGCTAGGCCATCTGGTTTTGATGTTACCTTCTATTTCTCTCCGTTAGAAAGGCCAAATTGGCAAACTCTCTAGAGCGGGAAAAATTCAAGACGCACTCGGCTCGACCCGACATTGACGTTAGCCGACAAACCGCAAAATAGCTTCTGCTGTTAGTTCTGGCTTTTCTAGATGCGGCACATGACCACAATCGGCAATCCACACCAGTTGGCTTGAGGCAATGGCTTGCTGAAAACGGGTCGCATCTTTGATCCCCAAAATTCGGTCTTGCTGGCCCCAAACGATCAGCGTGGGTACGGCAATTTGAGCAATCTTAGCGGTTAAAAAGTTGTAGCCGCCGCTTTTGGTAAAGGCGATTAGCGCTTCGTGCCAGTTTGGTAACTGGGTGTGTAGCGCCGCACACAACTCAGCATCAGGCGTTACCAGGTTGCGATCGCAGTAAGCCTGCCAGCTAATGCGTCGTCGGACGGCTGGATTTTTGAGAAAGTTAGTCGCCCAGCGATCTAGGGGAGGAAACATTAACTGACCCATGGCTGGCCCAGCGGCAAAGCCAGCACTATCAAGCAAGATCAGCTTTTCAACACAGTCTGGATAGGTTAAAGCAAAGTCGATCGCCGCCGCCCCTCCCATTGAAGCCCCAATTAGAACAACCGGACGCTGAATCAGCTGCTGCCAAGTGCTGTAGAGATGTAGCTTGATGGCTCCTGGGCTGAAGTTAACCCCGGCAACGCGATCGGTAAAGCCAAAACCCAGCATATCTACAGCCCAAGTCGAATACTCACTCGCCAGCCGGGGGATCAGTCGTCGAAACTCTAGCAGCGAACTATCAAAGCCAGCCAACAATAACAGCGGCGGGGCACCTGCTCCCTGGTGAGTATAAGCCGTAGCAATGGGCGCTGGCGTCAGGGGTGTCTTAATTTC
Source organism: Almyronema sp. (assembly GCF_052168255.1). Classification (NCBI taxonomy): domain Bacteria; kingdom Bacillati; phylum Cyanobacteriota; class Cyanophyceae; order Nodosilineales; family Nodosilineaceae; genus Almyronema; species Almyronema sp. The sequence goes on from NZ_JBQLZL010000104.1 coordinate 62,542, forward strand.
AGCTAGCTGGATCTGTTGAGCCAGAGCCGTCGAGGCTGGTTCTGTCAATTGATTGAGGTTGGCAGGCAGCATCTAATGTGATCAAAGGGTAGATTCGCCAATCATAGCGCAGCGTCAACAGAGGCTATTGGGGATTGATTCTCCAGGTTTTGGGTGAGCTGGCTACGTAGTAGCTAGCGACTAAGGCCATCATCAGCCACCAGAGGGTGCTGACCTGGGGGCGATACCAGACGGTATCAACCAAGCCATGCATCAGCAAACCAACTTGAGTCGCGATCGCCGCCATCAGCCAATAGGCTTGGACATCGGCTAGTTGTCGTAATCGCCGTAGTTGGGTTAAACCTTGGGTGAAAGCAACAATCAGCAGCCAGAGAAAAGCACAAAACCCTACCAAGCCAGCTTCTACAGCCGTCTCCAGAAAAATAGAGTAGGCGCTGAGGGCGGTATAGCGAGGGCGCTGATAAAGGGGATAAATCTGGTTAAAGGCATCGTTGCCTGGGCCAATACCCAAGACGGGGCGATCGCGAATCATCTCAATCACAGCAGCCCAAACGTTTAGCCGAAAATTATTGCTGCTGTCTTGCCGTCCGGCAAAAATGCTAGCAACCCGCGATCGCAACGGTGCCAACGCCAAAATAGCCACAACCAGAAAAGCGGCGGCTCCACCGATAAAGACAGGCAAAGCCCAGCGTCGCCAAAATGGATTGAAATGGACACTCCACCAGTAAACCAGCAAGACTAGCAGCACAAAGCCAGCCCCAACAAAGCCAATCCACCCCCCCCGGCTAAAGGTGAGAATTAAGCAACAGGTGTTGACCCCTAACATCACCCCGGCCAACAGCTTGGGTAGCCAGCGTGGCCAAACAAAGATGGCGGCGGCGCTGAGCATTACAGCCGGGATCAAATAAGCCGCCAGCAAATTGGGATTACCCAGGTAACTGTAAACGCGAGTGGTGCCCGCCAGCGATGAAGTGGGATCGACCCAAGTAGCCAGCGCTTCTGCCCCAAAAAACCACTGCCGCAATCCATACACCGAGACGATCAGCGCTGAGAGCAGATAAACCGTTATTAGCCCTGTTCGAAGCTGCGGACGTCGCAAAGTTCGGGCCATCAGCAAAAAGAGCAGCAAATTCAGCGTCAGCTTGATCAAGCCTTTAAGCGCGGCGACTTTCACGGGGGAAAGCGCAGTGGCCAGCACCATAACTCCCCAGTACAGAACCACCGCCAGGTGAATAGGCGTTAACCCGTCGCCCGCCTCGTCTGAAATGGTTAGCAGTAGCCAAAAGCTGCTACAGGCAATCAACAAGACGCCAATGAGGGTAGTAGAAACGTAGGGGGCAAGGGCAAAAATTAAAGCTACCAGCAGCAGGGCGATCCAGTCTGCCCACTGTAGCAGCCAGCTAGCCTGCCGCCATTGCCGAAAAGGATTCAGTAAACGGTGGAGATAGCTTACTTCGCGCCATTGGTGCAGCGCCAAACCGCCAAATGTAACTTGTTGCCAGACTGAATTGCTCATAGTTGTCAATTTAACGGCAGCCTAAGCTATCGCGAGTTGAAATGCCAGTGACTGGATTAATGCCGTCTGCATAGTCGCACATCTGGGCAATCTGGTAGCGATCCAAAATGGTGTTGGAAAAATCAGCTCCCTGAATGATGGCCTGGTTGAAGGTGCTACTAGTGGCGATCGCATCGACAAAAAGGGCGTTGGTAAAGTTAGCGCCATCAAAGACCACTCGATCGGCAAAAGTTCCAGACAGGTCGGCGGCTGTTAGATCTGTTTCTAAAAAAGAAGCCTTGGTAAGAATGGTGCCTTTTAGATTAGCGCCCTGAAAGTTGGCTTTGCGAACTTCAGCGCCCGCAAACGAGGTACCTTCTAAGTTTTTGCTAGAAAAGTCACGGTAGCTCAGATCAGTGAGGGTGTAGTCTACCATATTGTCTTGGGCTAAAGCTGGCTGAACGTTGCTGATGAAGCCAAATGCCAGTAGCCCTGCAACCAGGCAAAGATTCACCAGTTGTCGCAGTCTTATTTGTAAGTGCTGTCCCATGCGCTTCTCTAGTGTCATCATCAATAGTAGGTATTATTATCAGCGATCGCTAGAGAGATCCTCATCCCCCTCAAAAAACTATGGCAGACTTTGAGCGATCGCCAAAAGCTTACTATTCTCAAACGCTGAACCAAAAGAAAACCTGGTATGCAGCCGTTGCCGCCGCCTATGACAAAGCCAGACCGCCCTATCCACCCGCGTTGATTCAACAAGCTCTGGCGCTGGCGCAGCTATCGGCGGGCGATCGCATTTTAGAGTTGGGCTGCGGGCCAGCAACCGCAACGACTGCTTTTGCGGCGCTTGGTATGACCATGGTTTGCCTGGAACCGAGTCCGCCAACCTATGCATTGGCGCAGCAAAACTGTGCCCCTTATCCGGCTGTGAGTTTGCTGAATACGACTTTTGAAGAGTGGTCAGTAGATTCGGCTGGCTTTGAAGCAGTGCTGGCAGCCAATGCCTTTCATTGGATTGCGCCCGATATCCGCCATGCCAAGTCGGCACAAGCGCTGAAGGCGCAAGGGGCGCTGATTTTGCTATGGAATCTGCCGCCGCAGCTACCATCCGCTATTGGGCAACAGTTACAGCCAATTTATCAAGCCCACAGCCCAGAGCTAGCTTTCCCAGAGTCGTTTCAGGCTCGAGTTGAAAACATTCGCCAGTTAGGTCAAGCGGCGGTTCACTCTGGCTATTTTCAGCATCTCAAAGCTGAGCAGCAAATTTGCCAAGCATTTTACAGCGTTGATGACTATTTGCTGCTGCTGAGTACGCTGTCGCCTTATATTGCTTTGCCTGCCGAGCAACGGCAAGCGCTTTTTGCCGATCTAAAAGCCGCGCTAGAAAAAAGCTGGGGCGATCGCCTACCTGTCAGTTATCTGTCGGCGCTGCAGGTGTTGCACAAAGCGGACTGCTAGCCCCCCATTGATTGGTAAAACCAGTAGGTTGCCATAGGAATTAAGGTGGCCGCAATCAAAAAACCCACCACAATGGCCGTGGAATTAGAGCGGTTTTCCTCTGTTTCTTCCGCCGAGGCGAAGGTGCTTTCTAGCTCAAAACTTTCGTCATCCACAGGTGGCCCTGGATCGGCTGCGCCAGAGAGAACCGCTACCAGGCGATCGGTGGCTGCCAAAAAAGCCTGATTGTATTTGTTGCCTTGCCGCAGCGGCACTTGAATGGTTTCTTGCGCCACGCTTTCGGCAATATCAGGGGTTAGACGCTGGGCGGCGGCTTCACCCACTTTTAAGGCCGCCCCGTTGGTGACATCATCTAGAACCAATAAAGCCTGATTAGCCTGAGCCTCAGGTGTGGGAAACCACTGGGCAAAAAGCTGGTCGGCAAAGCTTTGAGGGGTTTCACCATAATCTAGACGGTGAATGGTGACCAGCCGTAACTCAGTGCCACTTTGGGCCAGTTGACGGAGCTGATCGCTAATTTTACCTTCGTTGAGACGGCTAATTTGGTTAGCGTCATCCACAACCCAAGTGTTTTGTCCGGGAGCCAACTGGGGCATTTGATAAACGCCCGTTGCATAGGCTGGCAAGGCAAGCAGTTGCAAAGCGCAGACCGCGATCGCCAACCCTAGACTCCACTGTTTCCAGGCAGTGAGGCAGGTGAGGAGCTTCCGCATTGTCTTTATAGATCCGTTTTAAAGTGCTTTGAGATAATCGGCTCTAACTTTAATATACGGGACGGGGGGATCGCAGCGGCAGCGGCAATAGTCGGTTGTTTAATCTTGAACGTACGCTTGGCCGCTAATCAAGGCAATTTCAGCCCGCACAAATTCGCGCCCCAGGTAAGCCGCATGATCTAAAAAGGTGACTGGACAGGGCGGGTCGGCGTTTTCAAACAGCTTGATGCAAAGCTCTTTGGCCGTTCGAGCGCTATATACCTGGGTATGGCTGCGCTCAACTTTGCCACGGGTAGGGAGGGGTTTGCCCGTTTCAGGGTCACAAGCTAGCCCTTTGTCATTGATCACGTTGGTAAAATGCTTGGCGCAGATTAAGCCTTGATCGCGATCGAGATAAATGAGAAAGTAACCGCCTGGATCTAGCTCAATGTAGCGTTTCGAGAGCTGGTTATCTAAGGCATCAAGGTCTTGGGTTGTGGGCGTGGAAAGAGATTGGGATTCAGTCACAGCAGTCATTGGCATGAGCAAAAGGCTAGATCCCTTATCTTAGCCTGCCAGCAAAAACTCGTCGCTGCTAGTGGCTGTTTATTCACCTGTTTACTTTAGCGGCAGGTCTTGGTTAATGGCGGCAATTTCAGCCGCTTCCATTTGATTAACCTCGTCGATGTAGTTGTTCAATAGGGTATTTAATCGACTGTCGTAAAAACGATGCAAGCTGTAGTTGGGCACGGCTGGAAACCCCCGTCGCTTTTTGTGGCGACCACCCGCTCCTGGGTCAAAAGTTTGAATGCCTTGGGCGATCGCCCATTCGATGGGTGTGTAGTAGCAAGCATTAAAATGCAGGTGATTGTAGTCTTCTAAAGCGCCCCAGTAGCGACCATAGAGGCGATCGCCTTTAGTTAAGCAAAACGACATCCCCACGGGTTTGGTGGCTGTTTCGCTATAGGCGGCTACCATCACAACCCGGTGTAGATAGGTTGGGTGAAGCTGTTCAAAAAATTTTCGCGTCAGGTACTTGCTACCCCACCAGCCAAACTTGTCACAGGTGTCGCTATAAAAGTGATACATCAAAGAACACAGCGACTTGGAAATGGCTTCGCCTGTGTGTACTTGCATTTGTAACCCCGATTTGGCCACCGACTGCCGTTCCCGCTTAATGTTGCGTCGCTGGTTGGCATTAAACGCCCCTAAATAGTCGCCAAAGTTTTGAAACCCCTGATTTTGCCAGATATAGCTGTGGTGTAGCCATTGACGAAACCCTAACTGTTCCATCTGCGATCGCCAGTCTGGATCAACATAGAGAAAGTTACAGCCCGAAATATGGTGGCGCTGGCAAAACTGATCGATAGCCTCGACCATTAGGGCGGTCAGCGTATCTTCGTCTTCATCGGGGGCCATTAAAAATCGATACCCCTCAGCAGGGGTAAAAGGCGACATGCCTAGCAGTTTGGGGTAGTATTGTAGCCCCAACCGCGCCGCCAAGTCGGCCCACTGATGGTCGAACACAAATTCGCCGTAGCTATGGCCTTTGAGGTAAAGTGGCGCAGCGGCTACCAGGGTGCGATCGCGCCAGATAGTCAAATGGTTGGGCAGCCATCCGGCCTTAGCCACAGCGCTGCCAGAAGATTCCATGTTGTGCAACCAGTCCCACTCTAGAAAGGGAGTGGTCAGCGGCAGGGCTAAGGCATCCCAGGCAGACTTCGGAATCTCGGCGAGGTTACGAATCCAAGAAACGGTGTAACCACCAGAGCATTTCAGCATAGACATCAGAAAGCGCTATTGCCCTCTAGCCTAGTTTAATTTTTCCGGGGTCGGGGAATATTTCCAGGCGATAGTGCAGAAAAACCTCATCAGCGACAGGCTGGCAGGAAATCAGCCGCAGGCGAGGAGCCAGTTGGGCTAAAAATCCAGATCCTTCAACGGGTGTTGGCGCTTGGCTACCGCCGAGCAAAAGCGGACAGATTGTCAGCTTGAGTTCGTTGACGTAGCCAGCTTTGAGCAGGCTGGCTACCAGGCTACCGCCGCCTAAAACGCCTAACTTTTCAATACCGCTTTGCTCTAGCTGCTCAAAGACGATTGCCCAATTAAGCGAACCCGCGATCGCCGGAACAACAATTTGCCGTTCAAATCCGGGCTTTTGTCCCCAATTTTGGCTACCGCTGGGGGTGGTCAACAGCCAGCGGGGCAACGGCTGCTGAAAAAAGCGCCACTGCCAATCTAAATCACCTGAGCCAGAACAAACTATATGGACAGGTTGAGGAGGTTGGCCGTGTTGCTGGCGCTGCTGCAAAAGCTGGGGCGATTTAATCGGCAAAGAGGTTTTGTAAGCCCGCAGCGTTTGCGCCCCAAACAAAACGCCATCCATCGCCGCTACTTCGGTTTCGAGATGGGCTTTGTCGTGGGCGGAGGGAAAACGGGCGGGCGATCGCGCGGTATCAGCAATTTTGCCATCGGCGCTCATAGCCAGAATTACGGTTGTCTGCACGTTTTTTGCTTACGGGGCTGGCTTTATGAAGCTCTTAGCTAAGTTTATGGATTTCTTGACCTTGACTTTACAGAGATGCTGCGAACCAAGAATGTGAGTCAGAATTGAACCAAAGCTAACATTAGGTGGCTCAACTTGTCGGCTTATTCCCTCACTGTTCCTGACTGTGTACCCTCGTCCTGCCTCTTTTAGACGGATTCTGCTGTTTCAGATATTGCTGCTGAGCGTCCCTATCTTGCTCGTCGGCCAGTATATAACGCTGCGCAAGGCTAGAACCAGCTTGCTAGAAACTGCACGTCAAAATCTGATTAGCAGCGCTATGCGCAAGTCTGACACCCTGGCGTTAGGGCTAGCATCGCTGCGATCTTCTGTGTTGACCCTGACCCAAACCACTGTGCTGCAAACGGGCAACGTCGCCGAAGCCCAGCGCGCGCTCGCCGCGCTTGACCGCCGTTTGCCTTTTTGGGTTGACTGTGTGCAGCTATGGCCTGCCCAAGGCAATGCAGCGGTTGTCGATACTTGCGAACCCTTACCGCCTGCAGCCGCCTTGCCTGTTTGGCCAGCCGTCGCTACAGCTGACTCGGCCAACGATTTTTCGCTAACGGCGCTGCCAACGGTTGACCAGCCGACTGAGGCCAGCGTTAACCCGGCTTATCTCACAGTTAGAATGGCTGCCCCTGTCTATACGCCAGCAGGTCAGTTGCGCTACACCCTCAGATTGCAGGCTCGACTGTCGCAAAGGCAAAATGCGGCACCGCGATCGCTGGTGGGTTATACCGTGATTGTGGATGATAGCGGCAGAATTTTGATGCATCCTGACGCTCAGCAACGCGGTCAGAATATCGATCAAGTCAGAGATGCTGAACGCCTCAATAGCATTGTCGGTAATGTTCAAGCGGGCAACAGTGAAGCCCTACACCTGTTTAATTTTGACCCGGCCAGCGATGAATGGATTGCCGGATACAGCGGTTTAGAAGTAGAGGTGGCTCCTGGCGATCGCCGTTTGTGGACGGTACTCGCAGTTACGCCACTCGACCATTCGCTGCAAGCTCTCAGAGATATTCGCCAAATTTTGTTGGTGCTGACTTTGGGACTGCTTTTTGCCAATGCCCTATTAGCGCTCTATGTCGCCAGACGGCTATCTTTACCAATTGAGCATTTAAGCTGCCATGCCCAGCAGATTCAAGATCACTCGCAAATTCGCGAAACGCCGCAAGACTTCAAAATTCGCGAACTTGACCACCTCAGCCAGGTGCTAACCTGCATGATGAAACGTCTAGAAGAACGCGCTCAGGAGCTGCACCACGCTTGGCAAGACGCTCAGCTTGCCAATCAGCTCAAAAGCGAATTTCTTGCCAACACCTCCCACGAACTGCGAACGCCGCTCAATGCCATTATTGGCTGTATTCGGCTGGTACGCGATGGCTGCTGCGACGATCGCGCCGAAGAGCTGGAATTTTTAGAACGGGCTGATCAAGCCGCGATTCATCTGCTCAAAATCATCAACGACATCTTAGACATTGCCAAAATTGAGTCAGGCACGTTAACCCTCTCTCTAGAACCCGTCGAACTGGGTGCCATCTTAAAAGAAGCCTTGGCGCTGCAAACGCTGCAAATTGAGCAAAAAGGGCTATCACTCATTGCGCCTACGCTGTCTCAGCCAATTTGGATTAAAGGCGATCGCAACAAGCTCAAGCAGGTGTTACTCAATATTCTTTATAACGCCGTCAAGTTTACAGAAGAGGGCACCATCACGCTACAGGTGGATTTTATTGCCGCAGCGGCGATCGCCCTTGATTCAGCTTCACCCCCAGCAGAGATGGCGGTTGAAGAAGCTGACCCCACCCACGTCAGGATACGGGTGCAAGATACCGGAATTGGCATTGATCCTAACAATCAAAAGAAATTGTTTCGCCCCTTTGTCATGGTTGACGGCTCAACCACGCGACGTTTTGAAGGCACAGGCTTGGGTCTAGCAATTTCCAAAAACTTAGTAGAGCTAATGAACGGCCAAATTACGCTGGTCAGCGCTGGGGTCGGTAAAGGCACCACAGTACAAATTATTCTGCCCTTGCTAGTTGAGCCAGACGCGGCTCACCCGCTGAAAAATTCTCAGCCTTCAGCGACCCAAACAGTAGAAGCCACAACCGTTGGTTCTTACCCGCCGCTCTAGGGGTCAAGGAATCTTACGGCTGAAATTTCAGTTAAACTCACAGACCAAACGTTATCCTAATTCCATAAAGGGCACTGGGTAGCACGAGGGCGCATGTCGGAGCGAACTGATTACCGCCAAACGGTAAGGCGTGTTTTGGTCATTACGTTAGTTTTGAACTTGCTAGTTGTAATGATCAAAGCTGTCGTTGGCGTCTGGACTGGCTCTCTCAGCCTGCTGGCAGATGCGCTACATAGCGTCACCGATAGCGCCAACAATGTTTTAGGATTGATCACCAATCAACTGGCCTCGCCTCAGCCCGATCGCGATCATCCCTATGGCCATCAAAAATTTGAGGCTGTGGGAGCGCTGGGCGTTGCTGCTTTTTTAGGCATTGCCTGCTTCGAAATTCTAAAAGGAGCCGTCGATCGCATTTTGTTTGGGGGTGAACCGATTACCCTAACGGCGATCGCGCTTTGGCTAATGCTAATTGTGCTGGGCGTCAATATTTTTGTGGCTTTTTATGAACGGCGGATAGGGCTGCAGCTAGGTAGCCAGATTTTGCTGGCCGATGCCCATCACACCATGAGCGACATCTGGATCACTATCACGGTGCTAGCGGCTCTAATTGGCGTTTGGCAAGGGTTACAGTGGTTAGATATTGTTTTGGCCTTTCCGGTGGCGCTGTTGGTTTTACGCAGCGGTTGGGTGGTGCTATCGGCAAATTTGCCCTGGCTAGTTGATGAAATGGCGATCGCGCCGGAAGCCATTCATGCCAAGGTGATGCAAGTGCCGGGGGTGCTCAACTGTCACAATATTGCTTCGCGGGGGCTGCTGGGTCGGCAAGTCTTTATTGATATGCATCTTATTGTGGAGCCGAAAGATGTTGAAACCGCTCACAATATTACTGAAAAGGTTGAAGCTCACCTGGAAGAAGAATACGGCCCCGCCCGCATCACGATTCATGTTGAGCCGCCTGCCTATCGCTCCGGCGAAATTAGCTATTAGTGATGAATTTACCCACTTGGATTACGGTTTCACGCTTACTGGGCATTCCCATTTTGCTCTACATCCTGCACGGTGATTTAACCCCTACAGATCGTTGGATCTGCGTAGCCGTCTTTTTGGTGACTGCAGGGACAGATTGGCTCGATGGTTTTTTAGCCCGTCGGCTCAACCAGGTTACAGATCTGGGCAAGTTTTTAGATCCTTTGGCCGATAAGCTGCTGACGTTAGCCCCATTGCTGGCACTGATTGAGCTAGGCGAAGTTCCGGCTTGGGGTGTCTTTTTGATCTTGGTGCGAGAGTTGGCGATCGCTGGTTGGCGAGTGAACCCGACCTTTCAGCAACAGGGCGTTGTAGCAGCGAATCAGTGGGGCAAGCTCAAAACGGTGGTGCAAATTGCCGCGATCGCGCTCTTACTTGCCCCTTTGCCTGCTAACGGGCAGATTGTTGCTTTAGTCGCTTTTTGGGTGGCCGTGGCGCTAACCTGGATTTCAGGAGCGATTTATCTCTGGCCTAAGCCTGCTCCAACGTCTGCTAGCTAGCTATCGTTAGCCAGAATTTTCATGCCTCAAGTGTCTTTATCTGAGTTTGTTCAAGGCATTTGCTCAGGAGAGCAGCTTGCCAGCTTTCCCACAGATACGGTACCCGCCTTAGCAGGCCGCCCAGATCAAGCTCAGCGTATTTTTGCCCTCAAGCAGCGCGATTTTAGTAAGCCCTTAATTCTGATGGGCGCTACGCTAGCCGCTTTGCTGCCCTACACCCAGGGCACCCCTGCCGCCCAGGCCATCTGGCAGCAGACGGCTGAGCGCTTTTGGCCGGGTGCGTTGACTTTGGTAGTACCTGCTAGCGATCGCGTTCCAGGTGCAATGAATCCTCAGCAAACGGGGACGATTGGCATCCGCGTGCCTAACCACGCGCTGGCTCGCTACCTGTTAGCGCAAACGGGGCCGCTGGCAACCACGAGCGTCAATCGCTCCGGCCAGCCCGCCCTGCAAACCCTGGCAGCGATTGAAGCGGCTTTTCCCCAACTCTTGACGCTATCGGCGACTGCTCACGCAGAAATTCAATCAGCTATTGGGCAGTCTGCCTTAGCCGAGTCGTCATCAGCCTCTGGCAAGCCTTCTACCGTGGCTATTTGGCAAGAGACGGGCTGGCAGGTGGTGCGTCAAGGAAGCGTTTACTTGCCCCCAAAGTCGTCAATCTAGGCAAACCCTAAAGCGGTGGCAGCTAAATCAAAACCCCAAAGCGGGTCAAGTGCTTGAGCTAGAGACGGCTAGAAGCGTAAGCGGTTAGATACAATTTGATTGCCTGCGTTGTTTTAACTCTTGCCCTTTGTGACTTACTTCTCTGGTTCTGATGATTCGTCAGCGGCGGCTGACTTGTCGCTCACTCAACTGCAAGGCGCTTATCAGCGGGCTTTAGAAACTGCACATTTCAAAGCTGGTTTTTTAGCTAGAACAGCTCATGAGCTGCGATCGCCGCTGAATCATATCATTAGCCTCAACCAACTGATTCTCAACGATCTCTGTGATGATCCGGCTGAAGAGCGTGAGCTAATCGCTCAGTCTTATCAAGGGGCGATGAAAATGCTACAGCTTTTGGATCAGCTAATTCAAGTTTCTAAGCTTGAAATTGGCCGTGCGCAGCCTCAGATCGAAGCTTTCCCGGTGGCTCAACTGTTTGAGCGAGTGCAGCAACAGGTGCAGCTTCAAGTACGCGATCGCGGCATGCAGCTGCAAATTCAGCCGTTTGATCCTAGCTTGCAAATATTAGCCGATTGCCGTTGGCTCACTCAGATTTGGGTGAGCCTGATTGAATCTTCGGTTGAAACTGTCCAGACAGGGGCTATCCAACTGGGGGCTGAGTTAGCTGACTTGGGGCAAGTCTGTATTTGGTTACAAGATGGGCGATCGCCTGCGGATTGGCATCAACTCAGTCAGCATTTACAAAACCCTTCTCCGGTTGAGGAGTCCCTTGTTTCCCCAGACTCAGTTGTTTTGCCCATCAGTTTACGGATTTTGATTGCTCAATCCACGCTGGCGGCAATGGCAGCTACTTTAGCTGTGCAGCCAGCGCTAGCCGCTAGCCGTGAGCATCCGCATCTTAGGCTGGTGTGCCATTTGCCCCTAGCTCAGTAGAGGCCAGTCTGCCAACTGCTTACCGCCAATTTCCATCGGGTTGCCCAGCGGTTTCTTGCAAACGGACTGGAGGGGAAACGGGCTGATTAAACAGCACCATCGTCGTCGTTTCGTTGGTTTCAAAGCCAATACGTTCGTAAAACCGCTGCTGATGGGTGGTCATCAAATAAACGCGCTCAACCCGGCTCATGTGGGGATGGCTTAAAACCGTCTGCACCAGCTTCCGACCCAATCCAGCCCCCTGATAGTCAGGATGGATCACCACATCCCAAATGGTGGCTCGGTACACACCGTCTGAGGTCGCTCTAGAGAAACCAATCAGGCGATCGCCGTCCCAAACGGTAACCACTGGTTTACTGTGGGCGATCGCAGTGGCTAACTCTTCAGTTTGGCGATCGCAAGCCCAAAAAGCGGCCAAACGAAATAGCTGCTGCAGTTGCTCTAGAACCTCAGGCGTCAGGGCCTCTACGTAGCGAAACTGAACGTGGCTACAATCAATCATAGAGTCACTAAGTTTTTGCTGTGGCAAGCGCTAGTGTGGCAAGAAAAGTTTCAAACTGTAAACGTCTATCTAGGATAATCGTTGTAAAGCGAAACTTGGGTAATTAAAATCATCAAGTGAGGACAAAGTCGTCAATCTATGACAAAAAAACCGGGGTATCGCAAACAGGGTTGGGGCAAGTTTGGGCGGCGATCGCCTTTGATTTTTCTATTGTCATGGGTTTTGTCCGTGGGGTTAGGGCTGCAGCTAGCGCAGGCAATTACCCCGAAAAGCAGCGGTACCGTTGATCCACTGCGACCCGAATATGAGGTCGCACAGCAAATCTATCTCGAAAGCTGTGGTACCTGTCATTTAGCCGTTCCCCCGGCTGTTTTGCCCACTCAAACCTGGTATCAGCTACTCAACGATGTCCGGCACTACAGCACCGAGCTACCGCCTATTCCCCGATTTGACGCTCAGCTCATCGCCCGCTATCTCCGGTTTTACTCTCGCCCTTATTACGAAGGAGAAGACCTGCCGTTCCAAGTTTCTAGCTCCCGCTTCTTTACGGCCTTACACCCTCAAATAGCGTTTGACCAACCGCCCACGTTGAGGAGTTGTGTCGCTTGCCATCCCCAGGCTGCCGATTTTGATTTTCGCTCAGTGAGTGACCCCAGCTAAGCGCCCAGTACAACTCTCTGGCTCACAGAGTCTAGTGATAGGATGAAAGGGCTAATTATCAGCCCTTAGAGCTATCACAATAGGTGAGGTTAATCCCACTGTGTTGACCGCACCTGTGAGACTTAAAATTCTATTAAAGTTTCTCTACATAAGCCGTTTCCGTTTTCTGACATGCTGCTGACAAAATTTTTAGGCGATCCCAATGCCCGCAAGCTCAAGAAATTTCAACCAGATGTGGTTGAAATCAACTTGCTGGAAGAAGAAATTCAAGCCCTTTCGGATGAAGCGCTTGCAGGCAAAACTGTAGAGTTCAAGCAGCGTCTAGAAAACGGCGAATCTTTAGATGATTTGTTAAGCGAGGCCTTCGCGGTTGTTCGCGAGGCGGGTAAGCGCGTTTTGGGAATGCGCCACTTCGATGTGCAGCTGATTGGCGGCATGGTGCTGCACGATGGCCAAATTGCCGAGATGAAAACCGGAGAAGGTAAAACGCTGGTGGCGACTTTGCCGTCTTACCTCAATGCTTTGAGCGGTAAAGGCGTGCATATCGTCACCGTCAACGACTACCTAGCTCGCCGTGACGCGGAGTGGATGGGCCAAGTACACCGCTTTTTAGGTCTGAGCGTGGGTCTGATTCAGCAGGGCATGTCTCCTTCAGAGCGTAAAAAAAATTACGCTTGTGATATTACTTACGGCACCAACAGCGAATTCGGCTTTGACTATCTGCGCGACAATATGGCTACCTCGATTGCCGATGTCGTACAGCGTCACTTCAACTTTTGCATTATTGACGAAGTTGACTCAATTTTGGTAGACGAAGCTCGAACCCCTCTAATTATTTCGGGTCAGGTAGAGCGCCCCAGCGAAAAATATATGAAAGCTGCGGACGTAGCTCGCGCCCTCCAAACAGAAGAACATTACGAAGTCGATGAAAAGGCACGCAACGTCTTGCTGACTGACGAAGGCTTTATTCAGTCAGAGCAGCTTTTGAGTGTGACTGATCTGTTTGACCCGAAAGATCCCTGGGCGCACTATATTTTTAATGCCATTAAGGCTAAAGAACTTTTTGTCAAAGATGTTAACTACATCGTGCGCAATGGTGAAATCGTTATTGTTGATGAGTTCACTGGGCGGGTGATGCCCGGTCGCCGCTGGAGTGATGGTTTGCACCAGGCAATTGAAGCCAAGGAGCGGGTTGAGATTCAACCTGAAACACAGACACTCGCCAGCATCACCTACCAAAACTTTTTCTTGCTCTATCCTAAACTTTCGGGCATGACTGGCACGGCTAAAACCGAAGAAGCCGAGTTTGAAAAAATCTACAACCTAGAGGTAACGGTCATTCCGACGAACCGTTCGCTAGCGCGGCAAAACTACTCGGATATGGTTTACAAAACCGAAGAAGCCAAGTGGCGGGCGATCGCCGAAGAATGTGTAGAAATGCACGAAACGGGTCGTCCAGTTTTGGTGGGTACCACCAGCGTAGAAAAATCGGAACTGCTTTCGGCGCTGCTAGCAGAGCGCAATGTCGAGCATAATTTGCTCAACGCCAAGCCCGAAAATGTAGAGCGAGAGTCAGAAATTGTGGCTCAAGCAGGTCGGCGAGGAGCCGTTACCATCGCCACTAATATGGCGGGGCGAGGCACTGACATCATTTTGGGCGGTAATGCTGACTATATGGCTCGTTTGAAGCTGCGAGAGTATTTCATGCCTCGCATTGTTCAGCCCGAAGATGAAGACGAGTTTGCCGTCACTCAGGTACCCGTCGGCAAAGGGCGCAACAAAGCTCAAGGTTTTATGCCAGGGAAAAAAGTCAAAACCTGGAAAGCTTCACCGCAGATTTATCCGACTGATTTAACCCAAGAAACTGAAAAGCAGCTCAAAGAAGCCGTTGATTTTGCGGTTGCGACTTATGGTGAGCGCAGCCTACAAGAACTCCAAGCTGAGGAAAAAGTGGCGATCGCGGCGGAAAAAGCGCCGACGGACGATCCGGTCATTCAAAAGCTGCGAGATGTGTACCTAGCCATTTATCGAGAATACGAGCAGCACACTTCAGCCGAACACAACGAGGTGATTAACTTAGGCGGGCTGCACGTCATCGGTACTGAACGCCATGAGTCTCGCCGAATTGACAATCAACTCCGAGGCCGCGCCGGACGCCAAGGTGACCCTGGTTCCACCCGATTTTTTCTCAGCTTGCAAGACAACCTGCTGCGGATTTTTGGTGGCGATCGCGTCGCTGGCTTAATGAATGCCTTCCGCGTTGAAGAAGACATGCCCATTGAGTCGCGCATGTTGACCCGCTCGCTCGAAGGGGCACAAAAGAAGGTTGAAACCTATTACTACGACATTCGTAAGCAGGTTTTTGAATATGACGAGGTGATGAATAACCAGCGTCGGGCTATTTACGCAGAGCGGCGGCGCGTTCTAGAAGGGCAAGACCTGAAAGAACTGGTGATTAACTACGCTGAACAGACAATGAACGATATTGTCAACGCCTACATTAATCCCGAACTGCCTGCCGAAGAGTGGGATCTCAATAGCCTGGTAAATAAGGTCAAAGAGTTTGTTCATCTGTTGTCTGACCTAGAGCCTCAGCACATTGAAGATTTGTCAATGAGCGAGGTAAAAACTTTCTTACACGAGCAAGTTCGGATTGCTTATGACCTGAAAGAAGCGCAGGTCGATCAAATTAAGCCAGGGCTAATGCGCGATGCTGAGCGGTTCTTTATTCTGCAGCAGATTGACACGCTTTGGCGTGAACACCTGCAGCAAATGGACGCCCTGCGAGAGTCGGTAGGTCTGCGGGGGTATGGTCAAAAAGACCCGCTAATTGAGTACAAAAGCGAAGGCTACGAGCTGTTTCTTGACATGATGACAGGGATCCGCCGGAACGTTGTTTACACCCTCTTCCAGTTTCAGCCCCAGCCCCAGCCCAGCCCCTCAACCGCTGAAGCCGTTTAGCCGCTCAAGTTACCAATAAATAACTCAACAAAAAGCCGCCCAAATTTTAATCTTGGGCGGTTTTCGTTTGTATCTGTAGCCATTAGGTTGAGACGCTTAAATTGCTGAAAGCTGCTTACAGAAAACCTTTCGTTCTGCTTTCTGCCTTTAGCTAGATCAGGATCAAGAGCCGTATCTGGCGATCGCCATAGCACGTTAAGGCGCTGCTGACACTGCTTGAACAAGCTACCAGCGCTGGCCGAGTTCTTCTACTGCCGCTTGTAAAAAGGTGACTTTTTGGTTGAACCCCAATTGCTGCAAGTTTTCTAAAAGTCGCTCGGCTTTGTAAGAAAGGTGTTCCGCTTGCGGGACGGCTGGAAATTGTCCCCGCTTGTGGGCTTGAGCCAAACGATACCAAAAAGCCAGCTTGAGGGGTGCAGACAAATTACCATAGGCTACGCTGATACGGGTTTCTTCACCAGAAGCAATATCCTGCAGGGCTTCTATTTGCTCTTTGCGCTGTAGCTGCAACAACTGAGCAAAGAGACTTTGTACCATTTGTGAAAACATCACCGCTGGAGCCGCCATGTGAATGGCTTCTCCCATCATTTCGTAAATGCGCCAAAGAATAATAAGCTGTTCATCGGCTCGTAACTCGGTAAACTGATCAACGGTTTGTGAAACTACACTATCTTGACTGATTTGACGCGTAAGCATTTTATTAACCCCGTATTTATAGACATATTCTTAACCCTCACCACCTCTGGAAACTTTCAGGGGGCGATCGCCTACTGAAAGTTCAACTCCAAACTTGATCCCGATCGCCGAATTGCTTTAGCTGACCTGGGGATCGCCTTACCTCTATTGATCCCCAACTTTTTAGAAATGTGGGAAATCTTTCAATTTTCTTCGAATTTGGCAGCATCGTTCTTGAGACTTGCCATAGCATGCCCACGTCTACCGCCTTGGTTATCGGTCAAAATAGTTTCTTAGAGCTGATTTCTAAAGAGAAGTTGAAGCGTATCAGAGTCATGTGGGTAGT
>NZ_JBQLZL010000105.1:0-61894 GCF_052168255.1 Almyronema sp.
CCCCCTCTCCCCCCGTCCCCCTCTCCCCTCCCCAAGGATCGGTTATCGCGACTTAAACCGTCCCTGCTTTGGAAGCTAATCTAACGAAGTTAGCACTCAATGCGTTAGAGTGCTAATGTTTTAGACGGCAGAGCTATGAAGGCTGGATATGGCAAAGTTTGTAGTATTTGATGAGGCATCGCGGCAGGCGCTAGAGCGTGGCGTTAATGCTTTGGCTGATGCAGTAAAAATCACTTTAGGCCCTAGAGGACGCAACGTCGTTCTAGAGAAGAAGTTTGGGGCACCGCAGATTGTCAACGACGGAATTACGATCGCTAAAGAGATCGAGCTTGAAGATCCTTTAGAAAACACTGGTGCTCGTCTGATTCAAGAAGTTGCTTCCAAAACGAAGGACATTGCTGGAGACGGCACCACTACCGCAACTGTTCTGGCTCAAGCGATGATTCGTGAGGGCTTAAAGAACGTCGCTGCCGGAAGCAACCCCGTTAGTCTGCGTCGCGGCATTGAAAAAGCCGTTAATCACCTGCTAGAAGAAATTAAGTCAGTGGCTAAGCCAGTGGCAGGCAATGCGATTGAGCAAGTTGCGACTGTTTCGGCGGGTAGCGACGAAGAAGTGGGGCAAATGATTGCCCAAGCTATGGATAAGGTAACGCAAGATGGCGTGATCACGGTTGAAGAATCTAAGTCTCTCAACACTGAACTGGAAGTGGTAGAAGGGATGCAGATCGATCGCGGTTATATCTCGCCTTACTTTGTCACCGATCAAGAGCGGATGGTGGTCGAGCTAGAGAATGCTCGTATCCTGATTGCAGACAAAAAGATCGGCTCTATTCAGGACTTGGTGCCTGTTTTAGAGCGCATTGCTCGTGCAGGTCAACCTTTGTTGATTATTGCCGAAGATGTTGAGGGTGAAGCGCTAGCAACGCTAGTTGTTAACAAGGCGCGGGGTGTTCTCAATGGGGCTGCAATCAAAGCACCTGGCTTTGGTGAGCGCCGCAAAGCATTGCTGCAAGATATTGCTGTTCTCACGGGTGGGCAGGTCATTTCTGAAGAAGTGGGCCTCAACTTGGAAATGGCTACGCTTGAAATGCTAGGGGTTGCCCGCAAAATTACAATTACCAAAGATTCCACCACGATCGTCTCTGAAAGCGGCAACAAAGCTGATATCGATAAGCGCATTGCTCAGATTCGGCGGGAGCTAGAGCGCACCGATTCTGACTATGACAAAGAGAAGCTATCGGAGCGATTGGCCAAGCTTGCAGGTGGTGTTGCAGTCATTAAAGTTGGCGCGGCTACCGAAACCGAGCTAAAAGATCGCAAACTGCGAATTGAAGATGCCTTAAGTGCAACTAAAGCAGCGGTTGAAGAAGGCGTTGTCCCTGGTGGCGGCACAACTTTGATTCACTTGGCTAAGTCACTGACATCGCTAAAAGAAAACCTGAGTTCAGAAGAGCAGGTTGGCGTTGACATTGTTATGAAGGCGTTAGAAGCGCCTCTGCGCCAGATTGCTGACAATTCTGGGGTAGAAGGTTCTGTCATTGTTGAAAAAGTGCGCGAAGCCGAATTCAACACTGGCTATAATGCGCTGACGGGTCAACTGGAAAATCTAGCTGAAAGTGGCATTCTCGACCCGGCTAAAGTCGTGCGATCTGCTTTGCAAGATGCTGCTTCGGTTGCCGGAATGGTGCTGACGACTGAAGTTTTGGTCGTTGAAAAGCCTGAACCCGAACCCCCGATGCCTGCTGATCCGGGTATGGGTGGCATGGGCGGTATGGGTGGCATGGGCGGCATGGGTATGATGTAGCCTGTGTTAGCTTAAGCATCATCGGTAGCGCGTTAAACGCTAATTTAGGGAGGTGTGTAGCCATTGCTGCTATGCACCTCTTTATTGTGTTAGTGCTAGAAATATTCTTTCGGTTGAGTAGTGTTCATGAGCAATCATCCTGTTGGCGATCGCCGCGATTCGGCAAATTATCCACCGATGCCAACCCAAACCTTCGTGGCTATTGACCAAGAGGCAGTAGCAGATTCTCCCTACTTGGATTACCACTTCGATTTACCGGGCAGTAG
Source organism: Almyronema sp. (assembly GCF_052168255.1). NCBI lineage: Bacteria > Bacillati > Cyanobacteriota > Cyanophyceae > Nodosilineales > Nodosilineaceae > Almyronema > Almyronema sp. The sequence goes on from NZ_JBQLZL010000105.1 coordinate 2,071, forward strand.
CCCCGGTACCCTCACCATCGAAGCCGATGCCGTTCCCCCTGAGCTGGTTTTGATCGACTATGACGACACTCAAGCCGTCCGCATCGATCTGCAAAAGCCTTACGACTGTGTGCCTTATTTAGATACGGAGTCAGTTTCCTGGCTAGATGTACGCGGTCTGGGCAGCGAAATCATTTTGCGCCAGGTGGGAGAAATTTTTAACCTGCATCCGCTGGTGCTAGAAGATGTGGTGAATGTGCCTCAGCGTCCTAAAGTTGAGCAGTATGAACAGCAGCTTTTGATTATCGCTCGCATGGTTACCCCCAAGCCCTCAGGAAAGGGCTTTTTTAGCGAACAAGTAAGTTTTATTTTGGGTAAATATTACTTGCTGAGTGTGCAAGAAGAGCCAGAACTCGATTGTTTTGGCCCTGTACGCGATCGCATTCGGCGGCATCATGGGGTTATTCGACAGCATGGCGCAGATTATTTAACCTATACCCTGCTTGATGCCATTATTGATGGTTTCTTTCCCGTTTTGGAAGACTACGGCGAATTGATTGAAGAACTCGAAGACGAGGTCGTCCAAAATCCAAGCCGCCATACGATTGAAAAAATCCACGATTTACGGCGTGAACTCATGTCATTGCGGCGGGCAATTTGGCCGCAGCGAAGCGCGATTAATAGCTTAATTCGTGACACCAATGAGCTAATTAGCCCTGAAGTGCGAATTTATTTACAAGATTGCTACGACCACGTTATTCAAGTGCTCGATATTTTAGAAACTTACCGAGAACTGGCCTCTAGCTTGATGGATGTGTATCTTTCTTCGGTGAGTAATCGTATGAATGAGGTGATGAAGCTTTTAACTGTCATCTCTTCAATCTTTATCCCGCTGACTTTTATTGCTGGGGTCTATGGTATGAATTTCAATTATCAAACCTCACCCTGGAATATGCCAGAACTTAATACTTACTATGGCTATCCGCTGACGCTGGCGGTCATGGCCGCCGTAGCGATCGCCATGTGTATCTTTTTTTGGCGGCGGGGGTGGTTTGAAAACTTCTCAACTACAAAACGCTAAGTGACCGAGTAGCCACTTAGCGCTTCGTTAGCTATCAGTTACCTTTGGCTGTAGCCTACTTTTCAGTCAGGCGAGTGAGCAATACATTCGATCGCTCTACAAAAGACTTCATACCATCTGCATCAAAGCCTTTTTGCGCCATTAGAGCCAAGTCGTACACCTGCTGACAAATGAGGTTGGTCATTTGCTCAGTAGGTGAGGCTGTCCCATCGGCTGAAAGAATCGTTCCTTGCGCCATGCTAGCCAGGTTTTGAATCAGGGGATGATTGACGTTCACCATCAAAATATGTTCTTCAGGGAACTCGGCTGACTGCTGCTGCATCAGAGCCGTCATCTCTTGTAAACGACGGAGCGATTCTGGTAGGAGCACCATGGCGGGGGGTGCGCCTTGCGGATCTTCTGATTTTAGCGACTTGGTTTGAATTGTGAGCTTGGGCTTATTCAGCGCTTTTTCAAACAGCTCTTTGACCTGTTCGCCTCGAGTTTTGTTGGTAGTGGGATCAACAATTTCGCTGGATTGATCGTCTTTAACCAACGTTTCATCCATCTCAGCGTCTACCCGCGAAAACTTGACGTCTGAGTACTCTCGCTCTAAGAAACTGATAAAGTGAGTATCGATAAAAGAGTCCATATAAAGGACTTCTAAACCCTGGCTCTGGTGGAGCTGAATGTAGGTGGCCTGAGCGACTTCATCGGTGGCATAAAAAACCCGGTTTTCATGCCGCGTTTGGTTACGTTCGAGATATTCTTTCAGCGTCGTGTAGAAGTAGCCTTTCTCGTCAGTAGGGGTTTTGGCGGCGTCTGCCGCGACTTCTTCCCAGGCATCTCCTTCACCCGCTTGAACTTCGACCTTAGCAGATTCGTTAGCGGTTTCGTTTGCTAGCTTGGCCGTTGTGCGGAAAACTAAAATATCTTCGACCTGCTTCTTGAATTTGTCGTCGTTGAGGGAGCCAAACTTAACGAAGGTGCCCAAATCTTGCCAGCAACGAATGTATTCAGCCCGATCGCTTCTATAAAGCTCTTTGAGGCGATCGCCCACTTTTTTGGCAATGTAGTCGGCAATCCGTCGCACGGTGCGATCAGCTTGCAAAAAGCTCCGCGATACGTTGAGGGGAATATCGCTGCTGTCAATTACCCCCCGCAGCGGTAGCAAAAAGCGAGGAATGACCTCTTCGCAGTTGTCGCTGACAAACACCTGATTGCAAAACAGCTTGATTTGGCTTTGGGTGACATCGACATCAGGCCGCAGTTTCGGAAAGAAAAGGATACCGTTAACCACAAAGGGATAATCCGTATTGAGGTGTACCCACAACAGCGGATCTTCTTGGAAGGGGTAGAGGTAACGGTAAAACTCCAGGTATTCTTCGTCCGTAATACTGTTGGGTGACTTTTTCCATAGCGCCTCATGCTTGTTAACCGCCTCATCTTCTAACTTGATGGGCACAGGCATGAAATCGCAGTACTTTTTGATTAGCTGCCGAATCCGAGCCGCTTCTACATACTCCTGCTCCTCTTCCATCAGCGTCAGCGTAATGGTGGTGCCGTGGCTGTCTCGCTCAGATTCGCTCAGTTCAAAGCTAGTAGACCCATCACAAGACCAGTGAACAGCCTGTGCGCCTTCTTTGTAAGAGAGCGTATTAATTTCAACTTTAGAAGCCACCATGAAGGAGGAGTAAAAGCCCAAGCCAAAGTGACCAATAATTTGCTGGTCGGCACTGTCTTTGTACTTGGTGACAAACTCTTCCGCACTGGAGAAAGCCACCTGATTGATATATTTCTTCACTTCATCAGCCGTCATGCCGATGCCGTTGTCTGCAATGCTGAGGGTTTTGGCTTCTTTGTCAAGGGTGATGGTAATTTCAGGGTTGCTGATATCGCCGCTAAACTCGCCAGAGCGAGCCACCATTGAAAGCTTTTGAATGGCGTCTACGGCATTGGAAACCAGCTCTCGCAGAAAGATTTCATGGTCAGAATACAGCCATTTTTTGATGATGGGGAAAATATTTTCAGTATGAATACTGATATTTCCCTGCTCTAAAACAGTGGACATCGCGATTTTTGCCTCTAGCGTTGAGTTTTAATGCGTTCTAATCCCTTATTTTGAAAGATTTATGGTCAAGTGCAAGAGGCGATCGCGCCTATTGAGCAGTTCGGTTAACCCCACTAACGCCCTATTGAAGACCCAAATAGTGATCTCTTTCAGCCGCGATCGCTCACAATCCGCCAACAAAAAAGGAGGCAATTTGCCTCCTTTGCCGTTAATTTCAGTTGACTAAGCGAGTTAAACCAGTAGCTTTGCCTAAACTTGAGCCGCTTCAGCCGCCACTAGCTCACCTGTCAGACGCTCATAAGTCGCCCGCATTTTCAGACCCACCAGCACCTGGAATAAACCTGTGCCATTGTTAGATCCGGGATACTCCCGGTGCTTCAGCAGCAGCTCGGTCATTTCGCCGTAGTGCTTGGTGGAGGTTTTGCTCAAGTGGCTCTCCAAGTAGATCATCTCTTCTAGACGATCAAACTGGCCGTCTACTTCTAGCACCGAAACTTCGTGACCAAAGTAGGCATCAGGCCCGTAATGCATCCGAATACCCGGATACGAGCAGGTCAGCTTCCGACCGCAGGGAATCCAGTCGATGGTAGAGCCTTCATCAAACAGGTAAACAGGCTCGAAACCTTCTACGCCGTCCCGCTGAATCAGCCGTACTCGCAACACCTTGCGCTCTGTGTCGTCTGGGATGAGATTGGTGGGCAACACCTGAATGACGACGTCGGCATACTGCTTTTGTACGTCAATATAAGCATCGAAGTCAGGCTTACGAGCGTTGATAGACGCTAGCACGTCTTCGTAGCGATGACCCCGCTCGGCCATGTCCCGCTGAATTTTCCAGGAAATTTTGACTTCATCGCTAATATCAAGATAAACGCTGAAATCTAGCAATTCCCGCACCCGCTCATCATACATGGGGTGCAGTCCTTCAATGACCACAACTCGGTTTGGCTCAATACGCTCAGGCGGATCAATTTCGCCAGTTTCGTGGTTATAAATCGGTTTGTCAATGGCGTTGCCTGCTTTCAGCGCCTTGATCTGTTCATACATCAGATCAAAGTTATTAGCCTTGGGGTTTAAAGCCGTTACCCCTGCTGCTTTGCGCTGCTTGCGATCTAAGCTGTGATAGTCATCTAAGCAAATGACTGTCATAAACTCATCACCAAAAAGATCGGCAAGCCGTCGCAAAAAGGTGGACTTACCACATCCAGAGTCTCCGGCAACGCCGATTAAAACCACGCGGTCTGGCTTACTGGTCATAGGTTCCCTCTAAAAAATGTTGCAAACAGGACAGCTTATTTTGAAATCAGTGTTAGCTTAAACCAAAACCCTTGAAGCTGAACTTTCTACTGCCACCTAACAAAGCAGCGAAAAAGTTCTTAATAAACCTCAGCTAGGAGGTTCTTCCGGCACACTAGAGACACCTCTTCTCAGCTTCAGGGCAAGAACTTTTACCCACCGACAGCCTAAGACAGCCTGATGACTCAGCTCCTTAGCCCTAAAGGGTCTCGGCCCGGATCAGGTTGAGTATTAATACTATGTACTAATGTGAATCCTACCAGATGCCGATCTTCCCTACAAGCATACAGGGTCTCTCTACCAAAATAGATCTTCCCCAAGGCAACTGTAGGGTTTATATGACACCAAGCGATCGCCACCGTCCTACACTAGGCAGCAAAAATAACGCTGGCGGCTGAGCCTTGCTGAAAGACAGTAAATACTGAGATCAGGCTTAAGTAAAGTAAAGCGATGACTTGGGTGAATAACTTATTTTAATCTTTTCTAAACGTAAGTGAGGTTTGTTTAAGACCTTCAAAGCAACTTAAAAATGATCCAAAGGCAACAGACTTCAACAAATTTTGCCGCTAAATTTTAAAAGTACGGCTGAAATGGTGTTTTGCTACGGATAGAGTCCTGCTGGGCTGCTGCTGGGGGGTTTGTTTGTATAGGCTAAGCTCCCTTACAGTGATACGCTAGGTAAAAATCGGCGATTCGGTGCTCAAACAACAGTTGAGTACAGTTGAGTCAAGTCTGCGATGGATAGGGCAAGTTGTCGCTACTATCGCAAGCAATCAGATCTAAAGATTGACTAATCAGAAATGTACAATCAAAGCGTAGTCGGCAGCAGCGCCAATAGCATAGCTGGAAATCGAATTTTCATCTACGAAGTAGAAGGGCTTCGCCAGAACTCTGAAACTGACAAGATGAATTATCAGATTCGCAGTAGCGGTACCGTCTTACTCAAAGTGCCCTACAGTCGCATGAACCAGGAAATGCAGCGAATTACTCGAATGGGTGGCAAGATTGTCAGCATTCGCCCGCTTGATAGCGACTCTACCAACGGCAAGGCAGCATCGACAGCTGAGTCCAAGTCTGCATCCGCAGGAGAATCTAATCAGTCTATGACTCAAGCCACGCCTAAAGCCAAAAAAGATATTCCGGTTAATATCTACAAGCCTAAGAATCCCTATGTGGGTAAGTGCCTCTCCAACGACGAACTTGTGGCAGAAGGGGGAATTGGGACTGTTCGCCACATCAAGTTTGACCTCTCGGAAGGCGATCTTCATTACTTAGAAGGGCAAAGCATTGGGATTATTCCTGATGGCGAAGACGAGAACGGTAAGCCCCACAAGCTGCGGCTTTACTCTATCGCCTCAACCCAACACGGAGACGACTTAGACGACAAAACGGTTTCTCTGTGTGTCCGGCAACTGGTGTATCAGCACCCAGAAACCAATGAAACGGTTTATGGAGTTTGCTCTACCTTTTTGTGCAACCTGGAACCGGGCAAAGAGGTCAAAATTACTGGCCCGGTTGGTAAAGAGATGCTGCTGCCCGATGATCCCAATGTCAACGTCATCATGATGGCAACTGGGACGGGAATTGCGCCTTTTCGCGCTTATTTGTGGCGCATGTTCAAAGAAGGCGAGCGCAAAATCAACGATTATGAGTTTAAAGGAAAGGCTTGGCTCATTTTCGGGATTCCGAAAACCCCCAACATTCTGTACAAGGAAGAGTTAGAAGAACTGCAGGCTCAATATCCTGACCAGTTTCGGCTTACTTACGCCATTAGCCGTGAACAGCAAAATGCTGAAGGCGGCAGAATGTATATTCAGCATCGGGTGGCAGAACATGCTGAAGAACTCTGGAATATGATCCAGCAGCCCAATACCCACACCTATATTTGTGGTCTGAAGGGGATGGAAGACGGCATTGACGCTGCTTTAGGGGCTGAAGCGGCTAAGTCTGGCATTGATTGGTCTGATTACCAGCGCCAGATGAAGAAAGATCATCGCTGGCACGTTGAAACCTACTAAGTGCCAGGGTTTACTTGCGGTAATCGCAGTTGAGTAAAACGACGAAAAATCTGGTCTTCATTTCGATGAAGTGGGTTGAAGACCAGCGTTTTGCTTGATTAGCCGATCGCTGAGACATTTTAACCAGGAGGCTACTGTCTCCTGGTTTCTGTTGTTGGCCCTAACCTCCTACAATTGTTGGCATAGAGACAGAGAGCGGGGAACCACTTTGGCATTTCAGATCGGTCTATTAGGGTTAGGAACGGTAGGCACCGGAACCGCTGAGATTTTACTGGATGTAACGGGACGACATCCCTTGTTGCAGGAAGTAGCCATTACCCGGATTGGCGTTCGATCGCTGGATAAGCCTCGCTCTATTAATATCAGTCCTGATTTGCTGACGACTGATCTAGCGGCGATTGTCACCGATCCGCAAATTGATATTGTCGTAGAGCTAATCGGGGGGCTTGAACCTGCTAGGTCGCTGATTTTGCAGGCGATCGCCCATGGTAAGCACATTGTCACTGCCAATAAAGCCGTTGTCTCGCGCTATGGCGACGAAATTTTTACCGCTGCCAACAAAGCCGGGGTCTATGTGCTGCTAGAAGCGGCAGTTGGGGGTGGCATTCCGGTGATTCAGCCGCTCAAGCAGGCGCTAGGGGTCAACCGCATTAGCGCGGTAACTGGAATTGTCAACGGCACGACCAATTACATCCTGACGCGGATGCAGCGTGAAGGTGGCGATTTTGAAGCCATTCTGACGGATGCTCAGCGGCTGGGTTATGCCGAAGCTGACCCGACGGCTGATGTCGATGGACTAGATGCAGCAGACAAAATTGCCATTCTTGCTTCTTTGGCTTTTGGGGGTCGCATTGAGCGCTCAGAGGTTCACTGTGAGGGCATTCGCCAGGTCAGCGCCGCTGATATCGACTATGCCAAAACCCTTGGCTTTGTGATTAAGCTGTTAGCGATCGCCCGTCGGCAGCCCGCGGTGGCTGAGCCACAAGATCAGCTACAGGTGCGGGTGCATCCTACCTTAGTCCCCGTTGAGCATCCCCTCGCCAGCGTCAACGACGTGTTCAACGCCATTTTGGTTGAGGGAGAGCCGCTGGGTCAGGTAATGTTTCAAGGGCCAGGGGCAGGCCAAGGGGCCACGGCTAGCGCGGTGACTTCTGATATTCTCAACATTGTGGCAACGCTCAAAATTGGCGGTACCGCTCAAGCCCCGCCAAGCGCCCTCAATCCTTTGCTAGCTTGCAGTCACCAGCATTACTGCACCATTAGCCCGCTGGCAGATTTAGTCAGCCGTTTTTATGTGCGGGTGATTGCCAACGATCAGCCGGGGGTAATTGGCAAACTGGGAACCTGCTTTGGCTGGCACGATGTCAGCATTGAATCGGTTGTCCAAATTAGCCGCCAGCAAGAGCTAGCGGAAATTGTGGTGGTGACCCACGAAGTGCAAGAAGGCAACCTCCAACGGGCACTCGAAGAAATTCGCACGTTCAAAGAGATTTTAGACATTCCTAGCTTATTACGGGTTTTGTAAGTTTTGCTATGCCGTCTATTTCCGGTCGCGATCTCTGGGTTTGGTGGCAACAAGCCCGCCAGCAAGCGGCTGAGACTGCTGTGGACGCGGCTGAAGCTGACTGGCTGTTACAAGCCGTTTGCCAGGTAGATAAACTGTCGCTGCGCCTAGCCAGCTTTAAAGACATCCCTCAGATTGAATCTCAGCGATCGCTGACTGAACTCAACCAGCTTTGGCAAAAGCGGCTGCGCGATCGCGTTCCGGTGCAATACCTGGTGGGCGAAGTCCCCTGGCGAGAATTGACGCTACAGGTTTCGCCTGCCGTGCTCATTCCTCGGCCTGAAACGGAGCTAATCGTTGAGCTTGCCGTTGAGCGGGTCAAGCAAAGCCCGATCAGTGAACAGTTGCGCTGCGGTACCTGGGTTGACTTAGGCACTGGCAGCGGCGCGATCGCTTTGGCACTGGCGATCGCGTTTCCTCAGGCGCAAATTATTGCTCTTGATGTCAGTCAGCCTGCGCTGGCGATCGCTCAACAAAATGCCGCTGGTCAAGGTTTAGGCGATCGCATTCAATTTTTGCTAGGAAGCTGGTTTGAACCACTGACAGCGTTCAAAGGTCAGTTGGCAGGTATCGTATCGAACCCGCCTTATATTCCTTCACAAACGATATTCACCCTAGAACCTGAGGTCAGCCGCCACGAACCCCACCTAGCGCTAGATGGGGGGGAAGACGGCCTGCACTGTATCCGCCACTTAGCGGCTACGGCTCCTTTATATTTGCAAGCGGGTGGTCTTTGGCTGATAGAAATGATGAGCGGGCAAGGGCCAGCCGTTTTAGCCACTCTCGCAGCCGAGCAGGTCTATCGTTTGCCCCAAGTCCACCCCGATCTAACCGGAACTGACCGCTTTGTGAGCGCCTTTTATCAACCACTGACTGCACCTGATCCGCAAGCGTCATTCACGCCCTAATCGAAGTAGTTGCACTTCCCCTCAACTGCGGCAATTGAAAAAAATGAGGCTGGCATCCGTGCTTTAGCAGCGGCAAACGAACTGAGCCAACTGCCGCAACCCGACTAGCCAACTAGCTCTGCTGAATCTACCTGCAAAACCCAAGGTTTGTAGATGGCTACCGCTCAACTCACGTCGCTGCTGCTTTCGGCCAAGCGCTGTAGCGAGATTCGGGCGGCTGCCGATACTTGCGAATGGGGATCTCTGGCTAAAAATTCAAGCGCTGCTTTCGTTTTGGCGCTAGGTAAGTTAGCTAACGCTTCTGCTAAACGCTGGCGCACTAGCCAATCTTCTGATTGGGCAAATTTAAGGATATCTTCAACCGCACGGGTGTCTTTGATTTCTCCTAAAGCAGCGATCGCCGCCTGCTGCATGACGACCTCGCCGCTGTTGAGCGCTGAAATTAACACATCATGGGCACGGGGGTCTTTCAAATTACCCAGCGATACAGCGGCACTAAAGCGCACCAGCCAGTCAGTTTCTTCGTAAAAAGCTCGTACCAGTGACTCAAAAGCGCGGGTGTCTTCTAAATAGCCCAGCGCCCCTGCAGCATCGGCTCGAATGCCGTAGTCGGGGTCATTTTCTAAAATATTAACCAGCACTTGATAAGTTTCTGCATCTGGCTTAACGCCTAAAGCAAAAACCGCCATCGATCGCACTTGCAAATTCTTTTCGCGCTCAACGACTTTGCGAATGAGAGGAGCCGCTTCTAAAGCTGGAACCTGACGCAAAGCCGCCAGTGCCAACATCCGATCTTTAGAGTCGTCGCTCTCCAGCTTGGCAGAAATTTCTTCCAAATTTGGCGCGTTCATTAGCGGCTCCTGTTACAAATATTTACACTCTCTCATTATAAGGGCTTTCTTTTGGAGCCAACGGGAGCACCCAGGTAGGGATTCTCCCCCAAAAGCCTGGGCTGGAGCCACCAGCGTTCAGCCATTGGAGTGGCTGAACGCCCCTGACAGAAAAGCTTCCCTTCTGACTTCAGTCCTTACCCTTCTGCCTCTAACGGCCTTTAGCCGCTTAGAAGCTTAGGTAGTGTATTCAGCATTAATGCGCACATAGTCGTAGCTCAAGTCGCAGCCCCAAGCGGTTCCCTGGCCTGAACCGCTACCAATGCTGACTTGAATCACGACTGTATTAGCAGGTGTCAGGTAATCTCCCGCCGCCGCCTGCTCTAGATAGGCATTAGCGGCTTTGCGATCGAAAGGTTGGGGCTGCCCTTGTTCCATCAACAGCATGTCTCCCAACATCACTTTTAGCTCCTCTTGTTCAAAAGGCACACCTGCACGGCCAGCGGCTCCAGCAATGCGACCCCAGTTGGGGTCGCGGCCAAAGATGGCTGATTTGACCAGCGAAGATCCTGCAATGGTACGCGCTACGGTGCGAGCGGCGGCATCGTTGACTGCGCCGCTAACGTGAACTTCTACCAGGCAGGTGGCTCCTTCGCCATCGCGAGCGATCGCTTTGGCTAAATAGATGCAAACCTCTGTGAGCATGGCTTCTAGCTTTTCGGCCTCAGGCCCCTTGGCGGTAATAGCGGGGGTTCGCGACTGGCCGTTAGCCAGGGCAATTAAAGAATCGTTCGTGCTGGTGTCGCCATCTACCGTAATTTGGTTGAAGCTGCGGTTGGCGGCTCGGGTGAGCATTTCTTGCCAGAGCTGATGCGAAACGCTGGCATCGCAGGTGATAAAGGACAACATGGTAGCCATGTTGGGGTGAATCATGCCAGAGCCTTTGGCAATGCCGCCGATGCGAACTGGGCGATCGCCAATTTGCGTCTCTAGGGCAATGGATTTGGCTACTAAGTCGGTCGTCAAAATGGCTTTAGCAGTGGTATCGGCTCCCTCTGGGGAAACGGCGGCTACCAGTTGGGGAATAGCCTGCTTCAGCGCTGCCATTTTAATGCGCTGCCCGATTACACCCGTCGAGGCAATCAGCACGGCACTGGCTGAAATATCCAGGGCGGCGGCTAGAGCCTCGGCACTCTCAACAGCATCTTGCCAGCCTTGAGTGCCTGTGCAGGCATTGGCTTGTCCGGCGTTGCAGAGAATGGCACGAGCAACGGCTTTTTGCTCCAAGCGCTGGCGGCAGTAATCCACGCAGGCGGCTCGCACTTGGCTGGTGGTAAAAACGCCCGCAGCGATCGCATCGGTATCAGATACGATAAGAGCCAAGTCTAAAGCGCCTGAGGGTTTTAACCCGGCTGCAATCCCTGCCGCACTAAAGCCTTTAGGGGCGGTGATTCCGCCTGAAACCGATTGCCAGTCTGCCATAATTCCCTCTGCTTAGTGGATGGCTTGAGAGGGGATTATAGCAGGCTTTTTGAGCGCTAATTTCAGATTATGGGGGCTTCATGACTCTTAATCTACTACCGCGTTTCCGGGCTTATTGGCTGATTCTCGACGCTATTAACAGATTTTTGCAGTTTGCCCAAACTGAGTGATCGCGCTTCTGTCGCTTTGCAAACGTTCGTCATGGCAGGACAGCCGCTCTCCCTTTCTCAAGTTGCTTTATAGTTGAAAAACTGACTGATGATTGCTGGAGGCAGGTTTGAGTTTTTCTGCAGAAGATTTTGCCAAAGCGTTAGAGCAACACGACTATCAATTTCAAAAAGGTAGCGTAGTGCGTGGCACGGTCTTTAGCCATACAGACCAGGGGGCTTATGTGGATATTGGCGGTAAGGCCGCGGCTTTTTTGCCGCTTAAAGAAGCCTCGCTGCAAAAAATCATGCCCAATCAGCTACCAGAGCTGCTGCCTTTAGAAGAGTCTCGGCAATTTTTGATTGTTCGCGATCAAAATGCAGATGGCCAGGTGATTTTGTCTATTCGCCAGATGCAGCTAAAAGAGCTTTGGCAGCGCCTGAGCGACATGGAAGCGGCTAATGAGACGTTACAGGTGACGATAAGCGGTACCAACAAAGGGGGAGTGCTAGCCGATGTTGAAGGGCTGCGCGGTTTTATTCCGCGATCGCACCTACTCATGCGGGTAGAGGACTTAGAAAGCTTAGTCGGCCAAACGGTAACCGTTGCCTTGTTAGAAGTTTCGCCTGCAACAAACAAACTGGTGCTGTCTGAGCGCATTGCTGCGCGATCAGCCAAAATGAGCCGTTTAGAGTTGGGGCAACTGATTGCCGGAACAGTCGCTAACATTAAACCCTTTGGTGTCTTCGTTGAATTTGATGGGGTAACGGGGCTGCTCCACGTCAACCAGGTCAGCAAAAACTATGTCGATTCTTTGTCTAATCTGTTTCAAGTCGGGCAGTCGATTAAGGCCGTCGTTGTCAATGTTGACGAAGCGAATCGCCGGATTTCCCTTTCTACTAAGGTGTTAGAAAAGTTCCCTGGCGAAATGATGCAAAAGCAAGATGAGCTAATGGCGGACGCCGAAAACCGACTACAGTCGATCAGCAAAGTTTTGGCAGAGGCAGACATTTAGCGATGGGTACTGTTTGGGAACTGGATTTTTACTCTCGTCCGATTGTGGATGAACGGGGCAAAAAGTGCTGGGAGGTGCTGATTTCAGAAGGGGTACAAAGCGTTAACGCTAACCACACAGACCTGTTTCAGTACAGCAAGTTTCTTGCTAATACTGAGGTCAATTCGATTCAATTGCAGGCAGCGCTGGAAGAAGCGATCGCCCAAGCTCCTAAACCACCTAGTCGGATTCGCTTTTTTCGCTATGCGATGCAAGCCATGATTGAGCGGGCTTGTAACGAACTCAATATTGCTGCAAAGCCCAGCCGCCGCACTATTGCCCTTCAGCAACTCTTAGAGCATCGTCAGCAAGCAGTCTATCCTCAAGAAGCTGGCTACCAGCCGTCAACCAATCCCATCGTGTCTCCTCCGCCCCCAGTGCCGCGATCGCTGCCTGACGCGCTCATGGGGCAGCAATGGGCGTTTGTTACCTTGACCGCTGAAGATTTTGCCGAAATGCCTGACTGGAAAATCGATTTTAGTGAGGCTTTTCCGCTGGAGATGGTGGGGGTATATCCAGAAACACGCGTTCCTGGCGTTATTATATTTTCGCCGAGGGCTTTGCCGCTAGCAGGCTGGATGTCAGGTCTAGAATTGGCTTATCTCACAACCAGTTCGGCTGCTCAACCCACCCAGCTTTTGCTAGAAACGGGTACTACCGAAAGTTGGATTCTGGCAAATCTCAGCACGCCTGCGACTCAAGCTGAAGCACAAAACTTTGAGCAAGCTAAACAAGCAGCCAATCAGGTTCACTTTGTGGCGGTGCAGACTGACCCTAACGCTGAATCTTTTACCGGGTTTTGGCTGCTGCAAGAACGATTGTTTGGATAGTGTATGCCGTCTTCATCTGGGTTTCCCCAAAAGTCTTTCGGACAGCGACTCGGTACTTATGGCGTGATGAGTGCGATCGCTTTGGTCATGCTGCTGCCGCTGCTCTGGCTGATTAGCACCGCCTTCAAGTCTCCCACTGAAAATATCTTTCAATTTCCACCCCAGTTCATACCGCAGCAGCCAACGTTTCAAAACTTTATTGCTGTCTGGCAAGCCAATCCGTTCGGGCGTTATTTTTTTAACAGCACGCTAGTTGCCGTCCTAACGGTTGTTCTCAACCTGCTGTTTTGTGCCCTGGCAGCTTACCCTCTGGCTCGGCTTTCGTTTCGCGGTCGGGAGGTGATTTTTTCCATTGTCGTCTCTACCATCATGATTCCATTTCAAATCGTGATGATTCCGCTCTATGTGTTGACGGTGCAGCTAGGGTTACGCAATACCTATCTCGGCATTATCTTTCCGTCGCTGGCTTCGGCCTTTGGCATTTTTTTGCTGCGCCAAGCCTTTCAAGGTGTGCCTAAGGAGCTAGAAGAAGCAGCCCGCATAGATGGGTGTTCCGAGTTAGGCATTTGGTGGAATGTGATGATTCCAGCCGTGCGTCCGGCTTTGGTGACGCTGGCGATTTTTGTGCTGATCGGGTCTTGGAGCGATTTTCTCTGGCCGCTGATTGTGTTAGACCGCCCGGAAATGTATACCTTGCCCCTGGGAGTAGCTAGGCTAGCAGGGGGGTTGTCTGGCGATGATTGGCGACAAATTGCCGCTGGTTCGGTGATTTCGATCGCGCCGATTATTTTGGTATTCGTCGCTTTGCAGCGCTATATCGTGCCTACTGATTCAGGTAGTGGCTTAAAGGGTTAATAAGTCGCAAACTGTTCTAAAAGTTTGCAAATACACTTATTTGCTGGCTAGATTCAAAGCACCTTTAGGGTAGGCAATGCGTTTGTGATTGTATTGCTGCCACACCTGCACAAAAATGTCGGCGATAACGGCCATGTTTTCGCGACTAAGACAAGAATCTGCCAGTTGTCCGTCTCGCCAGCGGGCGCGTAAAATTTTGTTGACCATTGATAGGGCTTCTTCTGGAGTGGCTTCTTTCAGCGATCGCAAAGCCGCTTCACAAGAGTCAGCCAGCATGACAATACCCGTTTCGGGCGACTGCGGAATTGGCCCATCATAGCGAAAGTCAGCTTCATGAACCTGGATGGCAGCATCAGCTTGGGCCTGCTCTTTAGCCTGGTGATAAAAATAGCTAATTAGCATCGTGCCTTGATGCTCCGGAATAAATGCCTCGATGGCGCGGGGTAGGCGACACTTACGAGCCATCTCAATGCCCTTGGTGACGTGCTTTTTAATGATGTCTGCACTTCTCCAGGGGTCGTTAATTTCGTCGTGTTTGTTGAGGCCACCCATTTGATTTTCGATGAAACCCTCTGGGTCGTGCATTTTGCCAATGTCGTGGTAGAGCGTTCCGGCTCTCACTAATTCAACATTGCAACCCAAAGCGCGGGCGGCTGCTTCGGCTAGGGAAGCGACAAACAGCGTATGCTGAAAAGTGCCTGGTGCATTGGAGGCCAAGCGTTTCAGCAAGGGACGGTTGGGGTTTGCCAGTTCTGCCAAGCGAATGGGGGTGACTAAATCAAACAGATGCTCTAGATAAGGACTAAGGCCAATTGCCACAATGCTCCAGGCGACGCCGTAGAGGGCTTGCAAAGCCGAAGCGGACAAAATACTGATCCAAACGGCGCTAGATACGGGGCTAAGCATTAGCGTTAAAGCCAGGTAAACAACGCCTTGGGTTAGACCCACCACCCCTCCTAGCAGAGCTAACTCTTCGCGCGATCGCAGTCGGGCAGCGACTAATGCACCGACTAATGCACCCGCCGCACTGGCAGCCAGAGGGATACCCCCGACGCCAGCGCCAATGGGCAACATCGCTGCCAACAGTCCGATTACTGTGGCTCCCAACGCTGCGCCATAGAAGCTGCCCACCAACAATCCTACGGCTGGCAAACTCGTGGCCGGAAATCCCACTGCAATTAGTCCGGCTGAACCTAAAGACAGCAAAATAACGAGGCCGTAGTCTCGACGGCGCAGCCCCGGCGGATAAAACCGTTCCACCAGCAAAAAAACGGAGACGCCGCCGCTAACAAACACGCCAAAGCCAACTAGCCCTAACCAGTTGAAACGACGGCGACTAAATTGAAAATGATCGAGCAAAACGAAATCGGCTTGCGTAATTCGTTCCCCTTCGCGCACAATCACTTCATCCGTGCCGATGGCAACGGTTACTGGGTCAACGGCCTGAGCTGCTTGCTCAGCTTGTAGTCGGGTGCTTTCTGGATCTTCGATTAAATTGGGTTCTAAGGCGGCCATCAAGATCTGGGTGGCCATTGCTTCTGTACCTATCGGCAGGTTGCCCTGCAACTGCATTTGTACAGCCTTTTGGAGCAAGTTATCTGGTAGTCCTGGCGCGATGCCCTGACTGAGCATCCGTTGCCCGACCTGCAGAACGGTACGTTGCAGCGATCGCCACTCCGCATCCGAGAGATCTAAGCAACTGACGGTAAAGGGGAAATCGGGGTTTAGGGCAGCTTGACTTTTTAAGTCTGCAGCGACTTGCTGATAGTTGTCGCGCGCGCGCTTAAGGGTAAGTGCCAAAGCACTAACTTCTTGCGCAGTCGCCTGTTGCTGATAAGCTAGCAGCTCTCGTAAAGCCTGTTGCTGAATGGGCTGCAGGCGATCGCGCTGAATCTCTGCTAACGCCGACTGGGGGGCTGTTGTTGCACTCGAAGCTGAGCCAGCCGCATTCGACTGCTGCAGCAAACGCCAAAATAGCTGCCAATCTGCCTCTGCTGCTTGCCGAATATATTGTTGGGTTGCCGTTGAAAGCACATAGGTAGGCACAAAAGGAAAACTGCCTATTTGCCGTCGCAGATTGCTGCCCTCTGTTAAAAAGTCTTCCAGGGTTTTGTTAATTTCCTGGTTAACTTCTTCATTCAGCATGAAAATTGGCAAAGCCCCGTTGCGAGCCGCTCGCTGCTTTTCCTCGGTGGCTTGTTCGTCGATTACCGTGACTGCTCTGGGAGCAACAAAGGTCTGAGGTGATTGGGTATCTACCTGAAGTTCCGGCTGGTTATAAAATCGCTGACCAAAAGCTGCCGTGAGAGAAACAACGGCCAAGGCTAAGGCTAATTGAGGATTAATGCTTTGTTTCCGTTTGCAGCGTCGTCGGGCGGCAATGCGCTGAGCAGCCGTGCGCGAAACGATACCAGCGGTGGCTGCGGTTTCCGGTGCCGTCAGCAACTTCAAAACGTAGCCATAATTTTTGGCTGACTGGGGGGTTTGTCTAAAAAATCCCGAAAGCGATTGCTTAGGCGTTTTCCCAAGTGCTAACTGCCACTGTCGATCAACTTGATTTATCAGCTGTCGGAGCAATTTCATAACTCCACCAAGGCTATCGCTAGTTTAACGTTGCTCATTGCAACCCAACTTTAGTTGTGGCAGTCGTCTATTTCCTGTTAGTCTTACCAAGATTTACCTGAAATTCATCCCGCCTGACGATGGCAAGGCTGGATTGATCACATTTCCTGCTGAGAGCGTAAAGAAAAAACACCCAGCACTGATTCAGCCTAACTCTAGTTTAGTGGGTGTTTTTTGCCCCTGAGGTAGGAGATGCGCTGTCTTTTTCAGCATAGTTGAAGTTACAGCGTTGCGATCGCAGGCATTTGCCCCTCGCTGTTGATGCTGCTAGTGCTAATTCCACACCAGTAGGCAAAAAGGTTATCGGCAAATTGCTCCACTGAAGAGGCCGAATAACTTGCGCCCTGGCTAGCTGCCTGAGTTGATAGCTGAAAATCCCTTTGCCAGCAAAGAGGTATGCCGGATAACCCCAGTTTTCCACCCAGCCAAGCCCCCAATAGCGCTGTAGTTAAAGCAGGCTGAGCGATCGCCTTCAAGCTACGCTCAATCGCTAAGGAATAGTCATCCGGCATACTCAGTAAACCGTAGAGCGCCAACCAGAAGGGCTGTAGCTGAGGTCGACAAAATGACTGTAGCTGCCGCTGAAAAAGCGTCAACCCTTGAGGAGAATCATAGGCTTCTACCAGGCAATGCCAAGACGGCTCCCAGTCTTGCTGCCAGGTAGAAGCGGCTACAGGCAGAGCCATCATGTCTGGCGGGGAGAGATGAAAAAGGGGGTGCAGAGCCGCCGCTGAGCTAAGCTGTCCTTGCAAGGCCAAATCTAAAATAGCCGATACCAGCCAGCAGGTAATCAAGGTGTTTTCTGGTGGCGGCTGCTCAGCAGTCAGAGTAAGGTAATGAGATAGGTGCTGCGTTTTGGCTGCATCTTGATAGAAAAGCAAAAAGGTTGGCAGATAAAATAATGCCGTTGTGATGGGGCAACCGTTTAGCTCAGCGCCATTGCCAGCCCAGCCAGCCCAGTTATTGCCCTTAAAGTCGGCAACTCCAACGACGGCAAGATTTAGAAAAGGTTGACGCTTGGGTACGGCAGGTAACGAGCTAGAAGCCAGAGCGGCCACCGCACTGCGATCGCAGGCACTTCTCCAATCGGCGATCGCCCTTCCTAAAAGAACGCCGCGAAATTGGTTCAATAATGAAGATTTCATAGAGTATGCTTAGCTTCAGCAGTTGCTTCAGTATGGGCTGACAAACCCAGGTACAGCAAGGCCAAGCTCACAGGGCAAGTGGGCGCTCAGTCTGGCCTGCTTGTAATTGTGACAGTTTTAACAGTTGCTTGACTTATGACCTTAGCCAAACATCCGCTGATCAATAAACGCCAAACGCTATCTCGGCTCAGTCAGCTTTGCGCTCGGTGGTCACGGCTGGCTTATCTAAGTGCGATCGCTAGCGGGCTAGCCATTACCCCCGCCGTGGCTCAATCTCCTCCAACAGAAGCCGCCTCCCCTACTGAAAACATCTCGGCAACGCAGCAGCGTGGTGCCCGACCGACATTACGCCTCAATAGTGAAGGGGAACCTGTCATTGAGTTACAAGCGCTGCTAAAGCTGCTGGGTTATTACACGGGAGCCGTTAATGGCGTCTACGGCGAAGAAACCCAAACAGCCGTGGCGCAGTTTCAGCAGGCTGCTGAACTTTCAGTAGATGGCATTGTTGGGCCAGCCACTTGGAATCGTTTGCTGCCCAGCCCGCCAGACCTCGATAGTCCACCAGCAACCAGCGCTGCAGAAACGACTGACGAAACCGTAGAGGCTGCAACCCCCGCCACCGCTGAAGCTGCCACACCTGACCCAGCGACCTCGGCGACTCCGACTGAGGCTACCCCGGCTGCTACAACTGCCAACGCGGCACCTGAAACTACCGCAACTGCAGAGCCAGCCACCGCCGCCTCTCCCGCCGCTGCTAACCCGCCCAGAACCAATGCCTCTGCCCCGGTTGAGCTACCTGTTTTGCGCCAAGGAATGTATGGCCCAGCCGTAGCTAGGTTGCAGCAACGTCTACAAGCGCTGGGGTTTTACAGCGGTGCCATTGATGGTATCTTCGGGCCAGCAACAGAACGAGCCGTGCAACAAGCTCAACGTCAGTACCAGCTAACGGCTGACGGTATTGTTGGCTCCGCAACCTGGAGTGCGCTGTTGCGCTAGCTTAGGAAAGATTGAGAAATTTTGAAATTTTGAGCGGCAAGCGGCAAACCTTTGGCTAACGCGGGCTTCCTTTAACTTAGGGCAACGATTCCCACTCAGCTTCTACCAGCCAGGACGGAATGGCGCTGGAGTCGCTGACCTGAGAAATTTCTACATGATCAGAAGCATGAGCCGCTTGGGTAACAAACACCACATAGTTGCCCATCAAAAAATAGACCGCCATCATGGCTGCAGCCGTGGAGGCCACTAAAAACCCAGCTAGCATCAGGGAAAATTCTTGGCCTTCGATCGCCTTTTCCATCAGCTGCAATGCCCAGGCTACTAACCCAATTACAATAGCCAAAATTAGAAGCAGCATAAGAAGCTATAGCTAGATCAGCGTCCACTAGCGTCGTACATTAATTAACTTAACATATTTTAAGGAAGTGGGGGCTTAAATAGTTAAGAAGCTCTAAGAAAAATAACAACGCTAGCTTGAAGCTGTGCTGGCTGCGCCTGTTTGAGGCCAAAAGGGTGGTCACCGCTGTAGCTAAAGGCAGTAGGAAAGCTTTTCGGTCAGCGGCTTTCAGCCATTAGAGTGTTTTGACGCGGGTGGCTACAGCCGTTGCTTAAAAATTAGGGTAAGCGAGTAGGAATTTGATGCTGCGCTAAATAAGCTTTAATTTCGGCAACGGTGAGCTGTCCATAGTGTAATAAAGAAGCCAGTAGAGCGGCTTCGGCTTGGCCAACGGTGAGGGCTTCATAAATATGCTGACAAGTGCCCGCTCCGCCAGAAGCAATGACTGGAACATCGACACTGGCTGCGATCGCTTGCGTTAAGGTCAGGTCATAGCCTGCTTGGGTACCGTCTGCATCCATGCTGGTAACTAAAAGTTCGCCAGCCCCTCGCTGCACAACTTCCTCAGCCCATTTCAAGGCGTCTAAACCCGTATTTTCTCGACCCCCGCGCACGTACACATCCCACCCAGGCTGCTGGGGGTCGCTGCGACGACGGGCATCAATGGCGATGACAATGCACTGGGCACCAAAGCGATCGCTAGCGCGGTTGATCAGGGCTGGATCGCGAACGGCTGCTGAGTTCAAACTCACTTTATCGGCTCCAGCTCTTAACAATTTTTTAATTGTTTCTAAGTTTTGGATACCCCCTCCCACGGTTAGCGGAATAAAAACCTGCTCTGCCGTGCGGTAAACCACGTCAAAAATGATGTCTCGATCTTCATGAGTAGCCGTAATGTCAAGAAACACTAACTCGTCGGCTCCGGCTTGGTCATAAATTTGAGCCAGCTCAACCGGATCGCCTGCATCTTTCAGATTGACGAAATTAACGCCTTTAACGACGCGGCCTGCTTTGACATCCAGACAAGGCAAAATACGTTTTGCAAGCATAGGGTTTTTGTTTACCGGGTGGCCTAGTTCATCAGCTTCATTATTATGGAGGCTCATTGCCGCATCGATCTTGGGCTGAGTTAATTCTCCAATTAAGGACAAGACGCTGATAAACTGTGGAATGGTTTGAATAGTGTGATTCTGGCAAATCTGGCAAAGTTGGGTATGGAAATCGGACAACGCGTTAAAGTTTATCGGCTACGAGATCGAGTGTCTCCTAAGGTGGGTCAGCGCTTAGGACAGAGCGGTGTAATCGAGCAATACAAGATGGTGGATGGTAGCAATGTGGGGGTTGTGGTCAAATTTGACGACAACTTTAGTACTTGGTTTTTTGAAGATGAACTCAAACCAGTTTAGCGATCGCTATGGCCTTTATCCTGACATTTTTGGGCAAGGGCGGTACGGGGCGTAGCCTGACAGCCATTGCCGCCGCTAAGCGTTTGGCTCAGCAGGGCAAACGAGTTTTGCTTGCCATTCAAGATCCTAGCCCCGTTCCTGGCCAGCTTTTAGACTTTAATCTCAGCCCTGATCCGCAGCCTTTAGAAGCACATTTGGAGGTTGTTCAGTTTCAGTCAGCAGTGTTGCTGGAGCGTAGCTGGGGACAACTGAAAGAGCTAGAGGCTCAATATCTGCGGACGCCTTTTTTCAAGGCAGTTTATGGCGAAGAATTGGGGGTGCTGCCGGGGATGGACAGCGCTTTGGCACTCAATGCTCTACGGGAGTATGATGCCAGCGATCGCTATGAAGTGATTGTCTATGACGGTTTAGGTAGCATCGACCTGCTGCGAATGTGGGGCATGCCAGAGATCTTTAGCTGGTATATTCGTCGCTTTCGCCAGGTCTTTCAAGACTCTGATTTGGGTAAAACCCTAGCGCCCTTTGTTCAGCCAGTTGCAAGTGCGGTGCTGAATGTGGATTGGTCAGGCGGGCTAGTAGACCAGCAGACCAACCAGATGAACGATTTAATGAGCCAAGGGCGACGAGCCGTTAACGATCCGGAGCGAGTAGCTGCCTATTTGGTGACTACGGCTGATCCAGCGGCGATCGCGGCGGCTCGCTACCTGTGGGGCAGCGCTCAGCAAGTGGGTCTAACGGTGGGCGGCGTGATTGCTAGTGCAGCAGATTCAGCGGCAATTGATCAAAGCGTTTTCTCGCCTCTGGCCGTTAGTCCGGTTCCGGCGTGGCAGCGAGGTAACTGGCAACCGCTAATAGAGGCTTTGCCTGATTTCAACCAAGCTGCACAGATGCCGCGTCCGGTTGCCGTTGATGTCTCTAGCCGCCAGGTTCGCCTGTTTCTCCCCAGCTTTGACAAACGCCAGGTAAAGCTAACTCAGTATGGCCCAGAGGTAACAATCGAAGCTGGCGATCAGCGCCGTAACATTTTACTGCCCCCTGAGCTGCAGGGACAGCCTGTAGTCGGAGCCAAGTTTCAGGCTCCCTATTTGGTCATTTCTTTTTAGAGACGTCCGCCAGAACGCTCAAGTCGTGTCAACATAGGCATAAGTTAGCGGCCTTGCTAGCGGATGCTTTCAAGGCCGCATGCGTCGTTTGCTGAGATTTTGAGACAGCACTATGTCTGAGAAGGGATCTGAATTGTCAGCGGAGACTGGGGTTTCTGCGACTGCGCCAGCCGCCCCTAACGCGGTCAAAGGGAGCAAAACGCGCCAATTGTTAGGCATGAAGGGCGCTGAATCGGGGGAGACGTCGATCTGGAAGATTCGCCTGCAGTTGATGAAGCCCATCACCTGGATTCCGCTCATTTGGGGAGTCGTCTGTGGGGCAGCTTCTTCCGGGCATTACCGTTGGAGCTTTGAGCATGTACTGATTGCGGCGGCTTGCATGTTGTTATCAGGCCCCTTGTTAACAGGCTATACTCAGACGCTCAATGACTTTTACGATCGCGAAATTGACGCCATTAACGAGCCGTATCGGCCAATTCCTTCAGGATCCATTTCTATCCCTCAAGTGGTGAGCCAAATTTGGCTGCTGCTAATTGCCGGAATAGCGATCGCCTATGGCTTAGATCGCTGGGCTGGACACGCGTTTCCGACTATTACAGTCCTTTCGCTGGGCGGCTCTTTTCTCTCTTATATTTACTCGGCTCCACCGCTGAAGCTGAAGCAAAATGGCTGGTTGGGAAATTACGCTTTAGGCGCTAGCTATATTGCGCTGCCTTGGTGGGCTGGACATGCCCTGTTTGGTGATTTGAATGCCACCATTGTCGTGCTGACGCTGATCTACAGCATGGCTGGGCTGGGTATTGCGGTTGTCAACGACTTTAAAAGCGTCGAGGGCGATCGCCAGCTAGGGCTAAAGTCTTTACCTGTGATGTTTGGTATCACAACGGCAGCCTGGATTTGCGTTTTAATGATCGATATTTTTCAGGGTGGTATTGCAGCTTATTTAATGGGCATTCAGCAAAACCGCTATGCTGTTTTACTCATTTTGCTCATTATTCCGCAAATCACTTTTCAGGATATGTATTTCCTGCGTAATCCGCTCGAAAACGATGTCAAGTACCAGGCCAGCGCCCAGCCTTTTCTGGTTCTAGGCATGTTAGTTGCGGCGCTAGCCTTAGGTCATGCTGGGGTTTAACTGGCTCCAAGCGATCGCCGTTGGCTTCGGTAAAAACGTTTGCCAGACTGAGTCAACTCAACTTAACTAAGCAATTCCGGCTCAAGAGATTGGAAAAAACCTAGATTCTTGATAAATTACGAAGAACTGTTTCGCTTTGCTTCGCTAATTCAGGGTACGCTTAACCTGCTACATTTTGCCAAATCCAGGCTGATGCAGCTTTTGGTTCAGCGTTTTCATTTGGTTTAGCTTTCGTGGTGAACGAGGGAAAGAAGTGACCAATTTTATCACTAGGCTGCGGGAGCTGTCTCAGCTTGGCAGCTCATCGCCAGAGATTTCACCCAAGTCTCCCCGGCGAAGCCAAACTCAGGTTTCTCATGCAGAAGCCACTCTGGATATACCCCAGAAAAGACGGCAAAAGCTGGCAGGGCAACGCCCTCCTCGCCCTTATCGTCGCCCGCTGTATTTTCGCCCGCTGTTTTGGCTGGTCTTAGTGGGGGGAGCAGCTGTCGCCGGTGGAGCCGCCAAGGGATACCGAATTTGGCAAGCGACAGAGGCGTCGTTACCAGTTGTTTCTGAAGTGCTGACCTACGAGCGCACAGGTACTGTGACGCTTGTGGCCTCAGACGGCACTATTTTGCAGAAACTAGGGCCAGCAACTCGTGAAGGGCTGAGCTACGAAGAGATTCCTGAAGATTTAGTACAGGCATTTATTGCCGCGGAAGATCGCCGCTTCTATGAACACGAAGGCGTAGACTACCAGGCGATCGCGCGGGCGGCGTTGGCAAACTTCCGGCAGCGTCAAGTTGTAGAAGGGGCTAGCACCATCACCCAGCAACTGGCGCGCATTGTGTTTTTGACCCAAGAACGCAGCTTTCAGCGCAAACTCAAAGAAGTTTTACTGGCGCGCAAAATTGACCAAGAGCTGTCTAAAGACAAAATTTTAGAGCGCTATCTCAACCTGGTTTATTTGGGAGCAGGCGCTTATGGGGTAGCTGATGCTGCCTGGATTTACTTTGGCAAATCGGTTGATCAGCTGACGCTGGCAGAATCGGCTTTGATTGCAGGTATGGCTCCTGCACCCAGCGTTTATTCACCCCTGAATGATTTGGAAGCTGCTCGCCAGCAGCGCGACTTGGTCATCAGTCGTATGTTGGCCAATGGCATCATCACAGCCAGCGAAGCTCAAGCTGCCCAGGCTCAAGAAATTGCCACGACCCCTAAAGAGCCTAAATATCTTTACAGTGAGTTTCCCTATTTCACGATTTATGTGCAAAAGCAACTCACTGAGCTACTACCGCCTGAAGTCCTAGAAGCAGGTGGCTTGACGGTTGAAACAACCCTCAACATCAAACGCCAAAAAGCGGCAGAAGAAACCGTCCGCAACACGATTGAAAATATTGGCTGGCGTCAGAGATTTGAGCAGGCGGCCATTGTCGCAATTGATCCGCGCAATGGTGAAATTCAGGCCATGGTGGGTGGCAATGACTTTAACGAAAGCCAGTTTAACCGCGTAACGCAGGCTCAGCGCCAACCCGGCTCGACCTTCAAAGCTTTTGTTTATACCACTGCGATCGCGGCTGGGTTTTCTCCCTACAAAAGCTATGCTGACGCCAAGTACGTCGTGGATGGCTACGAACCGAAAAACTACGGGGGCAAGTACAGCGGCACCGTCACCCTGCGGCAGGCGTTGATGTCGTCTATCAACATTGTGGCGGTCAAAACCCTGGTCGATGTCGGCTTTGATCCGGTGATCAAAATGGCTAGCCGAATGGGGATCAAATCAGAGCTACAGCCTACTTATTCTCTGGCGCTGGGGGCTTCTGAAGTCAATTTGCTAGAGCTAACCAATGCCTACGGCACGCTAGCAGCCGAAGGTAAGCATGCAGAAGCCCATGGTATTCGGCGGGTGTTGAACCGTCAGGGCGAAGTCATTTACGAAATGAAGGTGGAGCCTGAGCAGGCTGTTGATCCCAACACCGCCGCCATTATGACCTGGATGCTGCGCGGCGTTGTCCAGGGAGGAACAGGTAGTAATGCCAACATTGGTCGTCCGGTTGCAGGTAAAACGGGCACCTCTGAGCGCAACCGCGATCTTTGGTTTGTCGGCTACATGCCTCAGCTAGTAGTGGGCGTTTGGCTAGGCAACGATGACAGTTCGCCTACCTGGGGCGCTAGCAGCACGGCTGCTTATGCTTGGCGGCAGTTCGTCAATAGTTTTATTGATGATATTCCGGTTGCAGATTTTCCTGAACTGCCGGAATTATCCGGGCGTAAAGGCAGTATTAAAGCGGAACCTGTCAAGCCTGGAAAAGTTACCAGCGCTAAAGCGCCTGCCGAGCGGGAGAGTTCGTCCGAAAGATCGCGATCGCGATCGTATGAACCAGAACCGGAATCGGAAACTTCAGGGCGCGATCGCTCTGAAAGCAATTCAGATGCTGGGGCGAGTGATGAAGGCAGTCCGTCACGATCGTCTCGTCGCTCGGGCACGGGTGAAGCAGGTACGCCTACTAATACTGCTCCGGCTGCCCCGCAAGAACCAACGGCACCCGCCGCCGAATCAGCCCCAACTCGACCGACTCCTGCTGCAGACAGCTCACCCCCAGCTACCTCACCCGCGGTTCCTGAGCCAGCTCCTGTTTCAGCGCCGCCACCCGCACCCGCGCCCCCTCCCCCGGCTCCGGCTCCACCACCCGCGCCAGCCCCCATGCCTGCTAACGAAAACGCTGCTCCAGCTGATACCTCAGCAGAGTAGATTGGTAGTTATCTTTCAGCCCGCACGACAGTTGATTGCGGCGCAAAGATAGATCTCAATTGAGGAATAGAGATGAATTTGTTTGTTTTGGCGGTTGCAGAAGGCGCAGGGGGGTTTCCCTTAACCTTTACGCTGGTTTATGTGGTTGGTTTCGTGGCTGCGGTTTCTATTGGCTCTATTGCCTGGTACAACTCCAAGCGTCCGGCCGGATGGGAAGGTAAAGATCGGCCTGATTTTATCCCTAAAGTCAAAGAAGATGCGTCTGACGACGGCAGCTCTAATTAATGAGATTTACCAATTAAATCTTGGTAGAGCTGACGAATCATCCCGAGGATTGCTTTTGAAAGCGGCTCGGGATGGGGATGGCTATCGGCGATTTGCTGAATTCGATTAAGGAGTTTGGCTTCTTCTAGCGCCACTTCGCCGTCACTATAAACGAGAGCGCTGATGGCTTCGACCAGCTTTTGACAGTTTTCAACCGTAGGGCGATCGCCTAAATATTGTTGTACCCAGCTATAGCACTGCTCAGGCGTTACGCTTACTAGCCCGCCCAAGAGGGGTTTAATATCGGCATCTTCTGCTAGCCCTTGTTCTGTTGCGATGCGGTTGAGATGGTGTCTTTCTTCAGGCTGGATTTTGCCGTCGATCCAGGCTGCACCAATTAAAATCTTGAGCAGCGTTTTTGCATTTGTTTGGGTAATCATTCAACTTCCTGAGTGAGTATCGTTGACTTTGTCCTCAACGCTGGGCGTAACTTATGAGCCTCCCCAAGCTTGAGAGCTTACAAGTCAGTTGTCAGGATGTTGATTCACTCTCGTTTGGGGTCTGTTATGCTTGCAGCATAGCTGATCTCCGGCTTCTACTGACGGGATGGTCGTAATCTTTTAAACTTTACCGAGGTGAGTCGCTGCCTTTGTAGCGCAAGTATTCTGCTAGAGCAGCTAGCAAACCAGAACTGAGAATCAAAAGAACGCTGAGCGCATTCATATCTGGCTTTACGCCTGTGCGAATGCGGCTAAAAATTTCAATCGGTAGCGGATTAGCCCCGCTCCCAGCGGTAAAGCTAGAGATTAGCAAGTCGTCAATACTTAAAACAAACGCCAAAAGGCAGCCGGAAACAATTGCAGGCATAAGTTCCGGTAGCAAAATTTTGACTAGCGCCTGCGTCGGCGTAGCCCCTAAATCTAAAGCCGCTTCTTCTAAGTTAGGATCTAAGCCGCTAAGACGGCTGGAGACAACCACCGCAATATAAGCTAAGCAAAACACCATGTGGGCGGCAATGATCGTCCACAGGCTGAGGGGAACGGCAATAGACGCCAAAAAAACCAGGGTTGCTACGGCAATGGCAATATCTGGAATAATCAGTGGCAAATAGGAAATGCCGCGATAAAGGGCTTTGCCTGGAAAAGAATATTTGGCTAAGCCAATGGCCATGAGCGTGCCCAAAACGGCGGAAATGCTGACAGCGACAACAGCAATGATCAGGGTATCTTGCAGGGATTGAAAGATGCGATCGTCTTGAAAAAGCTGGCGGTACCAGCGCCAGCTAAAGCCTTGCCAGACGGAGGTATAGCGGTTGGAATCATTGAAGCTGTAGATAGCTAACACCAGAATTGGCCCGTACATAAAGCCGTACATCAGCACAGACAGCAGCCCTTGCCAAGAAAATCGTGGAAAGCTTAGCTTTGATTGCATCGGTGTCATGGGGTTAGATCTTAACCATGCCTAAGTTTCAGAGACAGAAGCGCGATCGCCGTAGCGAATGAGCAGCGCGATCGCTAAACTAACCGCCAAAATTAGAACCATACTCAAGGCGGATCCCAGTCCCCAATTGCGGGTAATACCGAGAAACTGGTTATAGATAAGCCGTGAAATGGTCATACTGGAGGCTCCTCCTAAAAGGGTCGGAACGACGAAATCCCCCATACTGGTGATAAAGACTAGGAGACAGCCTGCTGCAATGCCGGGTAACGTTTGGGGCACGGTTACTTTCCAAAAGGCTTGCTGGGGGGTCGCGCCTAGGTCAGCCGCCGCTTCTAATAAACTGGTTTCTAGCTTTTCGAGGGTGGCATAAAGAATCAAGACCATATAGGGCAAAAAGCTATAGGTCAGGCCAATAAAGACAGCCACCGAAGTGTATAGCCAGTTTTGGGTAGGCAAGGTTAACCAGGGGGCAAGGGGCTGTAAGAGAGCTTGCAAACTGCCAATCAGGTAATTGAGTAACCCCGTTGGGCGCAAAATGCTAATCCAGGCGTAAGCTCGCAGCAGAGAAGATGTCCATAGCGGCAAGACAAAGCCAACCACCAGCAAATTACGCCAGCGTCGTGGAGCCATTAGGGCGATCCAATAGGCTACCGGAAATCCCAATAGCAAACAGGCGAGGGTAGCCCCCGTAGCATAAAACAGCGATCGCCCCATAACTTGCAGGTAAACGGGGTTGAAAGCAGCATAAAGAGGGTTGAAAATTTGAAAATAGTTGCCTAGACCGTAGCCTGCCGTTGGTTCACCAGGCCGCAAACCTGGCACTAAGCTAATTTCTAAAATTAAAGCTGTTGGCAGCACCAAAAACAGCAGGAGCCATAAACCTGCTGGGCCAAGTAAAACCACGGGTCTAACAATGCGCTTGAGGCTGTCTTGCCACTGTAGCGATCGCTGAGATATCAACTTAGTTTGGGTGAGTTTAGGCACTGGTGAGTTGCGTCCAATAGCGATCGTAGAGGTTGCTGGCATCGCCCACAGGCGCAATTCCTTCACAACGGTTCAGCAGGTCTTCAGGCGGAAAGAGATCCTGGTTGCTGGTGAGTTCTTCAGGCAACTGCTTTAAGGCTTCTGCGTTGGGGGTGGCGAAATAGAGACTTTCTACAGCTTGTTTAGCTACTTCTGGCTGTAGCATGAAGTTGATCCAGGTATAGGCTGCGTCTACGTTGGGGGCAGATGTTGGAATTACCATTGTGTCAGTCCAAACCGACGAACCGCTCTCTGGCACAATATATTCCAAACGATCGTCTTCTAAGGTAGCGGCGATCGCATCGACGGAATAGCTCATAACCAAGTCTAAGTCGCCTCCTAGCAAAGCATCTTCAAAGCCAAAAGACATAAAAGAGGCGATCGCTGGCTTTAGCTCAACCAGTTTTTGGTAGGCTTCTTCTAGCTTTTCTGGTTCAGTAGAGTTGTAAGAATAGCCCAACGACTTGAGGACAGCTCCCATCGTCTCGCGGACATCATCTAACAACGTCATCCGCCGAGCCAAGGCGTTTTGGTTTTCCCAAAGATAATCCCAGTCTTCAGGTACGGTGGTTAAAACCTCTTTGTTGTAAAGCAAACCCGTTGTTCCCCAGCTAATAGGGACACTGCGCTGATTTCCGGAATCGTAGACTGGATCTTGCCATTTGTCTAAAAGGTTGTCCATGCCTTTAATCCGGTCGAGGTCGAGTTCTGCCAACATGCCCAACTCCACCATCTGTTGCACCATGTAGTCAGAGGGGTAAAGAATGCTGTAGTTTTCTCCCCCGCCCGCCTGCATTTTAGCCAGCATCGTTTCGTTGGAATCATAGATATCGATCACGACATCAATGCCCGTTTGTTCGGTAAAAAGCTGCGCTAGCTCGTCGTTGGTGTAGTCAGCCCAGGTGTAGACATAGAGGGTTCCGGGAGCCGCCGCCGTCGCTTCACTGTTAGCGCTGTCGGTTTCGGATTGGACGTTTGAGAGCCTTTGGCTACAGTTAGAGAGCGCTACACCGCCTAAAGCGGCTGCAGACCCTTGCAAAAAACGGCGTCGAGTGGTGCTGAAACGACGGGACGAGCTGGAAAAAAGTCTTTTACGAGGCACGGTGGTTCACTCCCTATCAGTTAACAGATCAGATCGACAATTACAGCTTTCCAAGCTTTCAAAACTAGATGGAATCAAGGTTTCAGGCACTACAAGCAATTCATTTCTTATTTTAGGCGGCTAGAGCCAGACAGTCGTGTGCCGCCCAGTGGGCATAGATGGGGGTATGAGCATCGGGTAACTTTTCGAAGCGATCGCGATTAGGTAAGAGAACCGTCAAGGCATCGCCTGTAGTCAACTGCACTAAACAGTGAATATGAGTGCCCAAATACATCACATGCTGTAAACGTCCTTCTACGCAATTTTGATCGGTAACTTGCGAAGCTTCAGTAGCGAGATGAATCTTTTCGGGACGAATACTGACCACCACTGACTGCGTGTTTGCCAGACTGGGCGTTTTCTCTGAAGGCTGTACCCGGATCTTTAAACCTCTAGGGGTGGCAACCTGCAGCAAAGTTGGCGATCGCTTTTCTAGGCGACCCTCGATCAGGTTAGTATCTCCGATAAAATCAGCAACAAAGGGAGTTTGAGGATACTCGTAAATATCGTTGGGCGTGCCAATTTGCTCAATCTGCCCTTCTCGCATCACCGCAATTCGATCGGAGAGGGATAAAGCCTCTTCTTGGTCGTGCGTTACCATCACAAACGTGATGCCCAAGTCCCGATGAAGCGTCGATAGCTCAATCTGCATTTGCTTGCGTAGCTTTAGATCCAAAGCCCCCAGCGGTTCATCTAAGAGCATCACGGCAGGGCGATTGACCAAAGCTCTTGCGAGTGCCACCCGCTGTTGTTGTCCGCCTGAAAGCTGTTTGGGATAGCGTTTAGCAAAGGCTTCCATCTTGACTAGCCGCAGCGCTTCGGCGACGCGTGCTTGCAACTGCTGACGGCTACAGCCCTTGATTTTTAAGCCAAAGGCAATGTTGTCCCAAACCGTCATGTGGTTAAACAGCGCGTAGCTTTGAAAAACGGTATTAACGGGGCGTCTATAGGCAGGCGTTTGTTTAACATTCTGGCCTTGAATCAGCACGTCTCCGGCTGAAGGCACTTCAAACCCTGAAACTAAGCGTAGTGTGGTCGTTTTGCCACAGCCAGACGGGCCCAGAATACTGAAAAATTCACCCTGGCGAATAGAGAGGTCTACTCCCCGGACGGCAACTTCACCGTCAAAAACCTTAAAAACTTGCCTCAACTCTACGTCTGAGGCCGATTTTTCTTGAATTGGCTTAGAAGCCGATGATACGGTTTGGGACATCCGCTAATCCCCACTCCAGAGTCTAACGAGCAGTACGGTTGAGCTAGACAATAAATCCATGGCTAAAGACGAGAAAAGACTTTGCACTATTTTATCGGCCTAGGCTTCGATTCAGAAACTGATATATCTTCTAAAGCCTGCCCTAGAAAGCCCTGAGTTTCTCAAAATGGCTGCTCGACCGCAAGCGATCGCCCTAAAAATTGCACTAAAAAGAGACAAAGGCATTACCACAGACTGATAGATTGGCGGAGCTTCAGCAAACTCTATTTTCTTTTAAGCGGTGAACGCCAGCTCGAATGTATCGACTGTAACAAGTTAAGCCGCCGATTAAAATTGAGTCGGGCGATCGCATTGGGCAGCAAAGGCCATTTTGTCATCGCTCAACGGCGACAGGCGAACGCTAAACTAATAGCTAATCTTCCAGTAAATTCAGCAAATAGATTCAGCAAACTGACGATTGAACTATGGCTTTTACTCGCTTTTCTCCGACAGTGGCGGATCACAAGACCACACGAACTGTAGGTCGCCAGTATCAATCTTTGGTGATCATGCTGCTGATTAGTCTGGGTTTGCTAGGCGGTGTGGGTAGCCGTTTGGCCTACTTACAGCTAGTTCAAGGGCATCGTAATCGCCAATTGGCTGAAAACAACCGTATTTTGCTGCTGCCGAAGCGACCCGCGCGAGGTACCATTCTCGATCGCAACGGCAAAATTTTGGCGGGTAGTCGCCTATCGCATTCAGTTTCGATTTGGCCAATTGCCTTACCAAAATCGCAAATAGAGCGCGATCGCGTTGTGGAACGCCTAGCCAGGTTGCTAGATGTTTCTGCCGATACGCTGCAATCGCGCTTAGAACAAGCCGGGTATGAGTCTACCCAATCGGTGCCTATTGCGCGGGGGTTGAGTCCGGCTCAGGCGATCGCGCTGACCGAATACACCGCTGATCTCCCTGGCGTACGGGTAGAAGCTGAAGCCGTGCGCAACTACCCCCACGGCGATTTAGCGGCTCATGTTTTAGGCTACACCGGGGAAATGACTGATGAGGAGCTGATTGAACGCGAGGAAGAAGGGTATCGGCTGGGAGATGTGGTTGGTCAAATGGGAGCTGAATCGGCCTTTGAACCCATGCTGCGCGGGGTTTGGGGAGGTCAGCAGGTCGAAGTTGATAGCAGTGGCCGCATTATCAAGGTTTTAGGCGAAAAACCTGCTATTTCTGGTAATGATATTCACCTAACCCTAGATCTGGAACTGCAACGAGCAGCTGAAGCCGCCCTAGGAAATCGAATTGGTGCCATCGTCGCCTTAAATCCCAAAAACGGCGAGGTGCTAGCGATGGTAAGCCGTCCCACCTTTGACCCCAACATTTTTTCTACCCAAATTAGCGATGAGCAGTGGAGTCAACTCCAGGGTAAAAACTATCCCTTTCTCAACCGTTCGCTGCGCACCTACCCGCCCGCAAGTACTTACAAAATCGTGACGACGACGGCGGCGCTGGAATCTGGACGGTATTCGCCTAACACAGTATTGTCCACGTATCCCTACATTACAGCCGGGGGAATTCAGTTTTGGGATTGGAACCGGGCTGGCTTTGGGCCGCTGAGCTTTCAAGGGGCGATGGCTTGGAGTAGCGATACTTTTTTCTACCAAACGGCAATGGGTATGGGAGAAGCGCCGCTGATTCAGTGGAGCAGACGCTACGGTTTTGGCCAAAAAACGGGGATTGAACTGGCACCTGAAGAGAGTGCGGGGCTGGTGCCAGATGAAGCCTGGAAGCAAGAAAATTTAGAAGAGGGTTGGTATCTAGGCGATACGATTAACATGTCGATTGGCCAGGGCTATATGCAAACTTCGCCTTTGCAGGTAGCGGTGATGTTTTCTGTTGCGGCCAATGGCGGCTATCGAGTCAAGCCCCACTTGCTAAAAGACAATTCGGAGTCAAAGCAGTGGCGAGAAGAGTTAGCCATGCAGCCTAGTACCGTTCGGATTTTACAAGAGGGTCTTAGACGCGTGATCACCGCTGGTACTGGCAAGGCGCTTAACGTACCCACCCTGCCGCCTGTTTCTGGCAAGAGTGGCACGGCTGAAGCCCCACCCTACGAAACCCATACCTGGTTTGGCGCTTACGGGCCGTCTGATAATCCAGAGATTGTGGTGGTTGCTTTTGGCGAACACTCTGGCGGTGGCGGTGGTTCTGTTGCAGCCCCGATGGTTCGCCAAGTGTTAGAGGCTTACTTCAAGCAGGATAATGCGGCTGAGCAAAAGTAAAAAGCAGCCAATATAGCTAAAGCTTGCGGGCAGCGGGAGCGCTTTTGGATCAGCAGCTTTTTGCGATTGAAGTGGCTTAAAGCTGGCGGCTACAGCTATCAGCTTTAAAAAAAGTGAGGAAGGCTCCAAAGTGAGCCTTCCTAAAAAGCTTTATTTGGCAAAGGGGGCTTGTTGCGTCTAGTCTTCTGATCTGTCTTCACTACCCTTAGAGGCTTCATAAAGCGCGTCTAGCTGTTCTCTGGCATCTTTCATTGAAATAGAGCGCATCACCAACAGCGGTTCACTAATCATGTTGCCTTCTGGGTCTAGTAGCTCTGGGTGCGGTACGGGTCTGTTTTGTCGTTGGGATGGTTGGTTGGCTAACTGTGAACGGTGAGGGCGCGTCCGAGATTCAGAACCGAGGGTAATCAAGTTGCGAACTAAATTCCAGACGGCAAGAACCGCTAGGACAGCAAAGGCCAGAATATAGAGCAAATGCAGCATGATAAGATTCCTCGGAGCTTGAGAGCGCGATGCTCAGGTTAATGCCAGTGAATGAGCTTGACGAGTGAAAAGATGTTTCTCAGGTTAAGCTGTGCGTTTAGGCAGACTGCCTCTATTGTATATTGACTTTTCCGGAAGCTAGTCTTTCTCGGTTGACTCAGCCCGGTTTAGGCGATAGCGAATGGAAACTTGCCAGCACTCTGCTACTAACTGATGCCATTTTTTGACGACATCAGTACCGATTCCTGCTTTTCCCCCCATAGCTTGAAAGAGGGTTTGGGTGGTCTTGGCCTCTTGGTGGGCTTGAACAACCCGTTGCAAGAGAGTTGCCTGTTCAGCTTGGGTAAGAAAGTCTATTCGTTCAGTTTGCAGCAAATTTAGCGATCGCTCAAACCAGTAAACAAAATCTTCTAACAGCGGCTTGAGGACAATCTCAAGCAGTTCAGTTTCCGAGGGTTTGAATTCGGACATGACAAAAGCACTTAGAGGGGCAGAGTGGACACTGCTGATAGCCTAGTTTCCAGATGGCTAAGGCTCTAATCAGCAGTTAGTTGAGGCGTTATAGCTCAAGGCAAAGGGTAGGAGAAGGCTTGTGTAGCAACGGCTTGCAGCTATTGAAATGTCTCAACGCTGGTGGCTACAGCTAACCCTAAATGCGATCGCGCTATGAGTAAATGTTAACGAAGATGACGGCTGAATGCCATCTACCCTAAGCCAGACAGGTGATCCCCGCTTTACGCATAGGCGATGAGTTGTCAAAAAGCGGCTAAATGTCTAGGTCAGTTAAGTTAAGACGCGGGCCATAGGTTTCGATAAACTCTCGCCGCGGTGCCACCCGATCGCCCATTAAGACGGTAAAAATGCGATCGGCTTCGGCTGCGTCTTCAATCTCTACTTTTTTGAGTGTGCGAGTTTCTGGGTTCATGGTCGTTTCCCAGAGTTGAGTCGGCATCATTTCTCCTAATCCCTTAAAGCGCTGTACGCTGTAGTTGGCATTAGCCGGAAACTCGCGCTCGACAAGCTGGTTAAGTTCGCGATCGCTGTAACAGTACCAGTGATTACGACCGCGCTCAATTTTATAGAGGGGCGGGCAAGCGATATAGACATAGCCCTGATCGACTAGTTCGCGCTGATAGCGGTAAAAGAAAGTCAGCAGCAGCGTCCGAATATGAGCGCCATCTACGTCCGCGTCAGTCATCAAGCAAATGCGGTGATAGCGAAGCTGAGAGGCGTCAAACTCTTCGCCTTTAATCCCCAAACCCAAAGCGGTGATGAGTGATTGGATTTCAGTGTTTTTGTAAATCTTGGCGTCGTCTGTTTTTTCGATGTTGAGGATTTTGCCTCGCAGCGGCAAAATGGCTTGAAAGCGGCGATCGCGACCTTGCTTAGCACTACCGCCTGCCGAATCGCCTTCCACAATGAAAATTTCAGATTCACTAGGGTCACGGGTACTACAGTCTGCTAGCTTGCCAGGAAGGGTAGACGACTCTAGAACTGATTTGCGCCGTACCAGTTCGCGGGCGCGACGAGCGGCTTCAGCGGCATTGAAGGCTTGAATAGCTTTTTCCAAAATGGCATCCGCCACGTTGGGATGAAAATCAAGATATTCGCCCAGCGATTCGCCAATAAGCGAATCGACAATACCCCGGACTTCTGTGTTGCCTAGTTTGGTCTTGGTCTGGCCTTCAAATTCAGGGTCAGGAACCTTGACCGAAATAACGGCTGTCAGCCCTTCACGAATGTTTTCGCCGCCTAAGTTGGCTTCGTTATCTTTACGTTTGTTCCGCTTGCGGGCAAAGTTGTTCATCGTGCGGGTTAGCACCGCTTTTAACCCTTCGAGGTGGGTGCCGCCATCTACGGTGCGAATGTTGTTGGCAAACCCCAACAAATTGTCCGAAAAGGCATCGACGCACCACTGTAGGGCTGCTTCTACCTGAACGTTGTCTCGTTCAGACTGGACGTAAATGATTTCGTCGTGAATCGGCTGCTTGTCGTTGTTAATGTATTGAACATATTCTCGAATACCGCCAGCGTAGTGAAAGCTAGATACCCTGGGCGTTTCTTGCTTCAACAGGTCTAGCCGATAATCGGTAAACGTGATTTCAACCCCCGCGTTGAGGTAGGCGAGTTCTCGCAGGCGACCGGCCAAAGTATCGTAATCAAACTCAATGCCATTGGTGAAAATGCGATCGTCTGGCTTAAAGGAGACGGCGGTGCCTTGGCGCTCTTGCTGGCTCGGTTCTACCTGAAGCTCCCCTATTGGCACACCTCGCTCAAAGCGCTGACGATGGGTTTTGCCCTCGCGCCAAACCGTCACCTCGACCCACTCTGATAAAGCATTGACGACGGAAATGCCCACACCATGCAATCCGCCCGAAACCTTATAGCCGCCGCCACCAAACTTACCGCCTGCGTGCAGAACGGTTAAAACGGTTTCTAACGCTGACTTGCCAGTTCGGGGGTGAATATCGGTAGGAATTCCTCGGCCATTGTCGGTGACGCTAACAGAGCCATCGGCATTGAGCGCAATTTGAATTTGAGTGCAGTATCCGGCTAAGGCTTCATCGACGGAGTTATCAACAACCTCGTAAACTAGGTGATGGAGACCTCGCGGGCCGGTGCTACCAATGTACATCCCCGGTCGCTTCCGGACAGGCTCAAGCCCCTCTAAGACCTGAATCTGTTCAGCACCGTAGTTGGTTGTCATATATAAAACTCCTTTATTTGGCCTGTAGCCACTTTAAGCTGAGGAAATAAGACCACGCTCCAAAATTCTAACACAAAGGGGTCTGAAGCGATTTTAGAGCAGTCTCAGATGAATTTTAATGAGGGGATGGATCAATCAGCCTTTGGCGGTCAAGCTGCGACGCTGCCCCTAAAGGGTCTTGGTAGTTCTAATGTACCTGTTTTAGTGGTGATTGGTGGAGCAACGGCTAGCGGTAAGTCAAGTTTGGCTTTAGCGATCGCTGAGCGATTAAACGGCGTAATTTTGAGTGCCGATTCGCGGCAGGTCTATGCAGAATTTGATATTGGTACGGCAAAACCTGCCAAAGCTGAGCAGCAGCGTGTGCCGCATTACTTAATTGATATTTGCCACCCCACCGACACCATGACGGTAGCGGCCTATCAGCAACAGGCTCAAGCCTATTTGCAGCAGATGCATCAGGATAACACAGGGCTACCTCTCTTGGTGGGTGGGACGGGACTCTACATTGATGCAATTGTTAAGGGTTTGCAGATTCCGGCAGTGGCTCCTCAGCCTCAGCTGCGATCGCAATTGCAGCAGTTCAGTCAGCCATACCGCTATGCGCTCTTACAGCAGATCGATCCAATGGCGACGCAGCGCATTCATGCCAGCGATCAGGTGCGTACGCTCAGGGCTTTGGAAGTGTTTTATGTGACAGGCAAGGCGATGTCGGCGCAGCAGGGAGAAAACCCGCCTGATTATCCTATTTTATATTTGGGCTTAGACTGGGGAAACCCTGAGGCGCTGAGCCAGCGCATTGAAGCGCGAACTCACCAAATGGT
Organism: Almyronema sp.; assembly: GCF_052168255.1. Lineage (NCBI taxonomy): Bacteria > Bacillati > Cyanobacteriota > Cyanophyceae > Nodosilineales > Nodosilineaceae > Almyronema > Almyronema sp. The sequence continues at coordinate 38,999 of NZ_JBQLZL010000105.1, forward strand.
GGAGATGGGATTGGTCGCAGAGGTTGAAACGTTAGTGGCAAAGTATGGGGCTGACTTACCGTTGCTCAAGACGTTGGGTTATGCCGAGTTTTCTCAGTACTTAGCGGGCGATTTGTCTCTAGCCGCAGCGATCGCTCAAACCGTCAGCCATACCAAACAGTTTGCCAAACGACAGCGTACCTGGTTTCGGCAGTCTGACCAGATCCAGTGGCTAGCGGCTGATGCCCCTGATCTACTTGATCAGGCGATCGATCGCATTCAGCAATTTTTAACCCAATCGGGTTCTTTAGCTTGGCTCAACCGTTGAAGCCTATTCAAAATCAGCGGGAATTTGAGTCAAATCGGGTAAAGGCAGACGTTCTTGAGCAGGCGTTGCTGTCGCCTCTGGCAAGGCAACCAGTTCTTTTTCTTTTTCTTCTAGGTTGAGCGGCAATCGTACGGGCTGTTTGGCGGCTAGTTTAGGCTTAGGCAGCGATTGCTCTAGATCACCCAATGGTCTGGGAATGACCATTACCGAGTGCAGTTCACCAATGCGCTCGGCTTCGTGCATACCCGCATCAACAGCGATCGCTACGTTTGGCAAACTACCCCGAATGATGATGGTACACAGTCCATCGCCAATGGTTTCGTGGGAAACCAGCGTAATATCCGCCGCTTTCGTCATCGCATCTGCTGCGCCTACCATCGCTGGGAAACCGCGCGTTTCCAACAAACCCACAGCCTGATTGCTGGGCGGGCCATGACCGACTTGATCTAATTCGTCTAGACGGGCACAAATCGGTAAAACGACTTCCAAATTCGGTAAGGGTCGCGGAATTAACGAAGACGAAACAAACTGGCCAAATTGCTTAGCAGTTTCGGTTCCGGCTTCGACCGCCATTCGAACATCGGCCACCCCGCCGCGCACAATGGCTGTACAGTGGCCGCTGCCTGTTTTCTCATACCCAATGAGGGTAACGTCGGCAGACTTCATCATGGCATCGGCGGTGCCGATAATAGCAGGGAAGCTGTGGGTTGATACCATGCCCAAAGCCCCCCCCCGTAATCGACGCATTCGCTCAGAAGATTGAGACGCAAAGGAGATTGGCTGGGAACGGCTGGGAGACTGCATGGCAACTCGCTAGACACTGAAGCTTATAGTTCAATTTTATGAGCTATTCGATAGAAGCAGGTCAATTTAGAGGGCGACGATGCGGAAATAAAGTAGATAGTAGCTGATTGACTTGCTCTTTACCGTACACCTGGGAAAACTGAGCCAGTTTACCGCTGCCGTTGGTTTCTGCTGAAGCTTCTGACTGAGCGTTCGCTGCTTCAGACGCCGCTTCTACTGGAGCAGCATCGCCGTTTTGATCGACTTTGGCGGTTGCAGTGGCTGGATCAACATCAACAGAGGTAACCGCCATCTGACGGCTACCGTCACCAATAAGCGATTTAGCCGCGATCGCCGCTCCATCGGCAATGGCTGGATTGAGGACAGTGGCTTCGGCTCCAATACAGGCATGAACCCCTACCCGACCGCTGCCCACAATCAAAACGCCGTTGCCTAAGCTGGCTCCCATTGCTAGCTCTAGCGTCCCTTGATCAACCTGTAAAACGCTGCCAGCACCAATACAAACGCCTTCAGCGAGGCTAATCCGACTGCCCGGAGCGGCTGCTAAAACTGCACCAGGGGCGATCGCCACACTGGGATGAATCTCGACATCACCAATGGCACAAAAGTGACTATGACTACTCAGCCGCAGCTGTGACGATCCCATAACAGACAATTTCGGCCTTAGGGTCTTTGAATTGTGGCCTCTAGCACCCGCCGCTTCGCTTTGGGATCAATGCCGACTAGCCGCACATACTCGCCGCTATGGTTAGCTAACAGCTTCTCTAGCGATGCAATCACATCGGCTGGCCGACTACTGTGAATTGACTCACCACTGCTCCAGGCCCCACTCCGATAGCGACGGCGATCAGCAAATTCAGTGCCGACCTGATATCCCTGATTCACAAGCTGAGTCACCTGCTGTCGCAAGTCAGCATTGAGCGGGCTACTTGAGCCGCCGTTGTGGTGAGAAGACGCCTGAGGCGTATTGTACTTAGGCGGATTGGTATAGGGCGTAGCCGCCGCCGTTGATTGCCTATCATTTTGAGCGGGCTGCAACCGCCCATCCGGACGCTGAATCGTCTCTTCAAAAACACGACGCTTTGCTTGCGGGTCAGTGCCAACCAGCCGCACATATTCAGTCACATGAGACTGCATGAAATCGGCCAAAATGCTAACGACTTCTGACTGACTACGGGACTGCAAGCTAGGGCCAGTTTGCCATGCCCCACTGCGGTAACGCCGCCGATCGGCATACTCCAAACTGAGGCGATAGCCTTGTGAGAGACTCTGCCGGACTTTCTGCAATACCTCTGAGCTAAGAACTTGGCTCGAAACCGCTCCGTTACCATTTTGAGTATACTGGGCGGCGGCTGTAGAGCCATTGTGAGACGAACTCCTCGAACTAGGCTGATCGCCAGGTCGCTGAATCGTCATTGGGGATCCTACCCGCCGCTTTGCTCGCGGATCAATGCCAAATAGACGTACATACTCACCCGCATGTTCTTGCAAACAGCCTTCTAAGGCCGCAAACACCTCTGACTCTCGATTCGACTCAATGGGAGAGCAGGTTTGCCACACGCCGCTGCGATAGCGACGTACATCGGCGTGTTCGGTGCCAATTTGTAAGCCCTGATTGAGCAACTGCCGCGCTTTTTGAACGGCTTCAGCACTCAAAATGCCCCCCGCTGGCCTGGAACTGCCGCTGGAGTTCGCTGGGTAGCGACTACTTGTAGACCCGGTTGAGCCACCCTCTGAAAGGTCTACAGGCTTACCATCAGCCCGCTGAATCGTGGTTGTGGCCACTCGTCGCTTCACCTGCGGATCAATACCAAACATGCGCACATACTCGTTAGCATGCTCTCGCAGACAAGCTTCTAAAGCTGAAAGAACCTCCGATTCACGGTTAGATTGAATGGGAGAACAGGTCTGCCACACGCCGCTGCGATAGCGACGTGAATCAGCATGCTCCATGCCAATGCGATAGCCCTGGTTGAGCATTTGCCGAACTTGCTGCACAACCTCAGCACCGAGGGTGCCAAACCCTGTCCTGCTTTGACTAGAAGCTGCTGACTGGCGAATCGGTACGCTGGCTCCGACTGACCGATTGCTAACAGACTCAATCGGTTTGCCATCTGGGCGCTGCATCGTGATTGCTGAGCCGACCCGCCGCTTTGCCTGTGGATCAATGCCAAACAGGCGTACATACTCGCCTCTGTGCTCTTGAATACAGTTTTCTAGAGCGCTAAAGACTTCTGATTCGCGATGAGACTGAATGGGTGAGCAAGTTTGCCACACCCCACTGCGGTAACGACGCACATCAGCGTGTTCAGTACCAATTTGATACCCCTGGCTGAGCAATTGCCGCACCGCTTGAACAATTTCTGGAGCTAATCTTTGAGTTTGCATCTCATTTTTTCCGTTGCTTTCAGTAGACTGCTTCGTGTGGGGACGATGAAGTTCTTGTTGAATCGGGGCGATGCGGTTGGCGGCTTCAGCATAGAGATAACTGGTATCTGCACGGCTAGTGCCGATCACGTCTTTGGCAAAGGCAAGATCTTCAGGTTGAACATTGGGCAATCGATCGGCTTGATCTTGTGTCGTCACCGATGCCCCCGACGGCACGAATTTACCCGACGGTATTTCCACATCCTGAATTAGGGCATGCATCATCACGACGCAGCCCTTACCTAAGCGAGCATTGAAAACAGTGGAGCGAAATCCAATAAAGCAGCCCGCCCCAATATATGCAGGGCCATGAATCAGCACCTTGTGGGTAATAGAGACAGCTTCCCCAATCCAAACAGAGTAGGGCTGGTTGTCGTCGCCTAGGATTCGCCCTTGCTCTAACGCGTGAATAACGACCCCATCTTGGATCTGAACGCCCGCCTGAATATTGAAGGCTCCCCCCTGGTCAGCGCGAATGGACGTTCCTGGCGCAATCGAAACATTCGGCCCAACTCGAACATCGCCCATTACCTGAGAAAAGGAATGAACTTGAGCTGAAGTGTCGATTTGAGGTTCCACTAATTGACGGGAGATAGTCTTAGGGGAAGCCGCTGGACTGCGGACTGCCATCGAAAACCCTCTGCACTACGTTAAGATATTTAACCTTGAAAGCCTTCTGCGTGCTGGCAGCGAGTTGGCTGCATAAACACCAAAGGACAAAATTAGCCAGCTGTTTTGGCTACTGTGTATGGCTGAGCAAAGTGGCTCAAACGGAAGGAGGACTTGCTAGCTGAAGTCATCTCGCTTGTTGTAAAGCATGCCTGCATCTACGTTGACCGTGTCTACAATCGCTACGATCGCGGCATCTACAGGGCGCTCTAGATAGCCTTCGTGCTGTCGAGCACCACTCCCCCTTGACACTAAAACCCATTCACCCACGCCAGCACCCACCACATCTGCAGCCACTTCGTACTCTGGCAAAAGATCTCCTGATTCGCTAATTAGCTGAACCAGGAGAAATTTTGCGCCTCTTAAGCTAGGCTCCTTGCAGGTGCTAACAACCGTACCGCGAACTTTGGCAAGGCGCATTGCTCAGCCTATCTGCCGTAAGGACGGATACCGCTGACGCTTTCTCTAAATTGCTCAACCGCTTCGGTGTAGCGAATAGGCAGGACAAATTCTAGATTCTCGTGAGGACGGGCAATGATGTGGGTGGATAGCACTTGTCCACCGTTGACGCGCTTGACGTTTTCGATCCCGGCGGCAACGGATGCCTGGACTTCAGAAACGTCTCCGCGAACGATGACGGTCACACGACCGCTACCAATTTTTTCATAGCCGACGAGAGTTACTCGAGCAGCTTTGACCATAGCATCGGCTGCTTCTACAACAGCCGGGAAGCCTAGGGTCTCAATCATGCCAACTGCGATCGCCATTGTTTTAACCTTTCTCTAAAAACTACGGAGCGTAAGTCGTAACCAAAACAGACATCTGGAAGTTGCCACAGGCAAAGCCCGTTTGAAAACAATCCAGTTCAGAGCCTAAGCTCTAAAAAGAAGGTTCTAAGGGGAGCCAACCTGTCGAGCGAGTCAAAAAGCGTTAAGTTCGGAACTGCTCAACTGCCTCTGTGTAGCGAATAGGCAGCACAAACTCCAGGTTTTCATGCGGGCGAGCAATGATGTGGGTAGACAGCACTTCGCCGCCGTTGACGCGCTTGGCTGATTCAATCCCAGCAGCTACAGAAGCCTGTACTTCAGAGACATCACCTCGCACAATCACAGTCACACGACCACTCCCGATTTTTTCGTAACCGACTAAGGTTACGCGGGCGGCTTTCACCATTGCGTCTGCTGCCTCGACTACGGCAGGAAACCCTTTTGTCTCAATCATTCCAACGGCAATAGGCATTGTCGTAATCTCCTCATAAAACAGGCACAGTCCTAGAAGCCATTCGTAACTCTCAAAACATTTTTGCGGCCCTGAAAAAATAGGCCATCAAAAAGCTGACAAGCGCTCAGGCTTGCCAAGAGTTTTAAGTTCTGTTTTGGCCTGCGTAACTCTAAACGTAAACTTCAGAATAGAAGTGTGCGGACGCTTTGGCAATATAAGTCTCAATGATTGTTGCTAATATTAAATATCATTAAATCTAATGCAAGAAACGCCAGTAAACCTAAATAAAAGTTTAAGCAGGCGAGAGTGAGCGTTCACACGGATTGTTTTTTGCTGGCACAGTCATGGGGCTGGTTAGCCTGATTTCGCGGCAAGAGTTCTGATTGATTCGCCAGGAAGCTCAATGAAATCAGGTAAAATTGTGAGCAATGTTAGGCGTTCTGTCTTTTTGCCAGACATATAGGCAGCGGGTTGGCTTCTATGCGATTAGCCTTTTGTGGTTGAGTCTGATGACTTAGCGGCAAGGTGCCTTGCTATGCCTGTAAAGCTGTGTAGCGCTTGCAACGATCGCACAGAAGGTCTGGTCGGATCGATCAAGATGGCTGGCCTGAGTTTCTTCTGCCAAAAATCTATTGAACTTGGGTTAACAGAAAAAAATTAGAGACACTTTAGATGACGCAGTTCTTCATTCAGACGAGCTGGCTAGTCCCCATTTATGGACTGTTAGGGGCAGTTTTAGCGCTTCCCTGGTCGGTTGGCTTGGTGAAGCGAACCGGGCCTCGTCCGGCGGCTTACCTCAATATTTTGATGACCGTTGTGGCTCTGATGCACGGTGCTATGATTTTCCGTGGCATCTGGAATGAAGGGACGCGGGAAATTGTCTTTACCTGGTTACAAGCCGCTGATTTGAATCTATCTTTTGCTTTTGAGATTTCTATTCTCAACATTGGTTTTTTAGAAATCATTGCGGGTTTGAGCCTTTTGGCTCAAATTTATGCCTTAGGTTATTTGGAAAAAGACTGGGCGATCGCTCGGTTTTTCTCATTAATGGGCTTTTTTGAAGGAGCCATGAGCGGCATTGTCCTCAGTGGTTCTCTGTTTATGACCTATTCCTTGCTTGAGATGCTGACGCTTTCCACCTATTTGCTGGTGGGCTTTTGGTATGCTCAGCCTTTGGTGGTAACGGCTGCAAGAGATGCCTTTTTAACCAAACGTGTTGGGGATGTGCTGCTGCTGATGGGGGTGGTGAGTCTGGCAGCGCTAGCAGGCGATCTCAATTTTAATCACCTGTATGAATGGGTAAAAACGGCTAATCTTTCGCCGCTGACGGCTACCTTGCTGGGTATTGCTCTGATTGCGGGGCCAACGGGCAAATGCGCTCAGTTTCCGTTGCATCTGTGGTTAGACGAAGCCATGGAGGGGCCTAATCCAGCCTCAATTATGCGTAATTCGGTGGTTGTGGCCTGTGGGGCTTATGTTTTGATCAAGCTGCAGCCGATTGTGATTTTGTCGCCTGTGGCGTTGTCGGTGCTGATTGCAATTGGGGTGATCACAGCGATTGGGGCTTCTTTGGTGGCGATCGCACAAATTGACATGAAGCGATCGCTTTCTTATTCCACCAGCGCTTATTTAGGGCTGGTGTTTATTGCGACTGGAACCGAATGGCCGGGGGTGGCGCTAACGATTTTGTTTACCCATGCCATTGCGAAAGCGCTAATTTTTATGAGCGTTGGTTCCGTTATTTTGACCACAAATAACCAAAATTTGACCGAGCTAGGCGGATTAGGTTCGCGCATGCCAGCGACCACCTTTGCCTATGGGGTGGGTAGCTTGGGGATGCTCGGTTTCTTGCCGTTGGGCTGCTTTTGGGGATTGCGATTGGGGATTGATTTTTTGTGGCAAGACTATCCCTGGCTTGTCGCTGTTTTTCTTTTGGTCAATGGGCTGACAGCGATTAACCTGGTGCGCATCTTTCGGCTGGTTTTCTTAGGTGAGCCGCAAGCCAAAACCCATTGTACGCCTGAGGTAGGCTGGGCGATGGCGCTACCGATGGTGAGCTTGGCAATTTTTACGCTGCTGCTGCCAGCGGTCATGTACAAGCTGTCGCTGTTACCCCCTTGGAACTATATCAACCCTAGGGCGATCGCTTTGCTGATTGCTTCAGGGGCTATTGGCATACTGATTGGGTCTACCTTGTCGCTTAAAAAAGTTTGGTCAAGACCCATTCAAAAACCCTTTCGCCTGCTACAAGATTTGCTGGCCTACGACTTTTACACCGAAAAGTTTTATCGCTTTACGGTTGTTTTAGCGGTTGATAGCCTATCTCGCTTGAGTAACTGGTTCGATCGCTATATCGTTGATGGCGCTGTCAATCTGGTTGGCTTCGCTTCACTTTTTAGCGGTGAAAGCCTCAAATACAGTATTTCGGGTCAATCTCAAGGCTATCTTCTGACCATTATTGTTGGGGTTAGCTTGCTTGGCCTGCTGATGACCTGGTCAATGTGGTAGATTTTGCCAAATCATGCTCAGTGTACTAATTTTTATTCCCATTTTTGGGGCAATTTTAATCGGCAGTTGGCCGGGGGAAGCCAAACAGCTACGAGGACTGGCGCTAGCCATTGTGGCGCTGACACTTGTTTGGAATGCGGTTTTACTGGGACAGTTTGACATTAGCCAGTCAGGCTCACAGTTTCAAGAATTTTTGCCCTGGCTAGACAGTTTGGGCCTCACCTATCGGCTCAGTTTAGATGGAATTTCTTTACCGCTGGTTTTGATCAACAGCCTGCTAGGGCTGGTCGCTATTTATAGCAGTAGTGAGTCCATTCAGCGTCCCCGCCTTTATTTTTCGCTGCTGCTGCTAATTAATGCGGCGGTGGCGGGAGCCTTTTTAGCTCAAAATCTGCTGCTGTTCTTCATCTTTTATGAGCTAGAACTGATTCCGCTTTATTTGCTAATTGCCATTTGGGGGGGAGCGCGGCGCGGCTATGCGGCTACCAAATTTCTGATTTATACGGCAATTTCAGGCATTTTGATTTTAGGAGCCTTTTTAGGACTGACCTGGCTCTCAGGGGCGGCAACGTTTGACTACGATGTGCACATGTCGCAGAGCTTACCGCTGGTTCAACAGTTTGTTTTGCTGGGGGCTTTGCTGGTTGGCTTTGGCATCAAAATTCCGCTGTTTCCCTTTCATACCTGGCTACCTGATGCCCACGTTGAGGCTTCAACTCCGGTTTCGGTTTTGCTGGCGGGGGTGCTGCTGAAGCTGGGAACTTATGGTTTGCTGCGCTTTGGTTTGGGGCTGTTTCCGCAGGCGTGGTCAATTCTGGCACCGGGTCTGGCGACTTGGGCGGCGATTAGCGTTCTCTATGGTTCACTCGCCGCGATCGCCCAGCAAGATATGAAAAAAATGGTGGCCTACAGCTCAATTGGGCACATGGGCTATGTTTTGTTGGCTTGTGCGGCGGCGACGCCTTTGAGTGTTTTGGGCACCGTGTTTCAAATGATCAGCCACGGCTTGATTTCAGCGCTGCTGTTTTTGCTGGTAGGTGTTGTTTATAAAAAAACCGGGACGCGCGATTTGCAGGTATTACGGGGGTTGCTCAATCCAGAGCGGGGGTTGCCTTTAGTCGGTAGCTTGATGGTCTTAGGTGTGATGGCTAGCGCCGGAATTCCTGGTATGGTGGGCTTTATTTCAGAATTTTTGGTGTTTCGCGGTAGCATTATTAGCTTTGTGCCCCAGACGCTGCTATGCATGATCGGTTCTGGCCTGACGGCGGTTTACTTTTTGCTGCTGGTTAATCGGGCTTTCTTTGGACGGCTCAGTATTGGGCCAGTGACCCAACCCGCCGATATTGATCTGTGTCTGCCGCCCGTGCAGTGGAGCGATCGCATTCCGGCGATCGCATTGGCAATTTTGATTACCTTTTTTGGTTTGCAGCCAGCGCTGGTGACTCGCTGGACGGAAAGCACCACCACTGCTTTAGCCAATTCTTTGCCAGCGGCGATCGCCCAGATGCCCCATTCAGCCTGCGTGAGTTCTGTTGAAGATTGCTCCCTATGACTAATATCCTGCTCCCTACCTCCTCGCCAGCGCCTCTGATCGATTCAGACACCTACATCAATCGCCTCCTGTCTGGTCAGGCTTTGTTACCCGATAATGCTGAGAACTTGCTAGAGGTGGTGGGCATTCTCAAAAGCTATGGTGTGGTTTTGGATGCCTACTCTATCAACCTGAACTACATCGCTGAGCATCAGTTTTTGGTGCTGTTTCCTTTTTTCAAGTATTTCAACGGTGAAGTCACTTTTGACAAGCTGCTGCGGCATTGGTGGCACGATCGCATCAACTATGAGTACGCCGAGTATTGCATGCGTACGATGCTCTGGCATGGCGGCGGCGGTTTAGACGAGTACCTGCACACGCCGGAATTTGCTGGCTTATGCGAACAGGCTATTCGGGCAAAGCTCGCGTCTAACCCGGTGATGATAGGCTTACACCGTTTGTTTCCGCAATTTTTGCCGGAGCAGGTGCGTCAACTGGCTTATTACAGCGGGCTAGGTCAGTTTTGGCGGGTGATGAGTGACATGTTTTTGTCTCTTTCCGATCGCTATGACGCTGGTACGGTAACGTCTATTCCCCAAGTGGTTGAACATGTCAAGGCGGGTTTGGTTGAAGCGGCGACCAAACCAATTACCTACAAGGTCGAAATCAACGGTCAATTTTACTGGTTGCTACCGCCAGAGGCAAATCTCACTTTTTTGATGGATACTGCCGTTCCCTATGTAGAGGCTATCTTTTTTCGCGGCACCCCCTTTCAAGGGACAGTTTCTTACAACGCTCAGGCCAATCAGATTTCGCCGGATCAAGGTCGCTTCGCCTATGGGGCACTTTATGCCGACCCCTTGCCCATTGGCGGGGCTGGTATTCCGCCCACGCTGCTAATGCAGGACATGCGCCACTATTTGCCCGATTATCTCAGCGCCTTTTACCGCCAGGGTCTTCGCGGCGAAGAAGATATTCGGGTACGGATCTGTCAAAGCTTTCAAAAATCGATGTTTTGTGTGACGACGGCGGCGTTAATGGGGCTGTTGCCTTTTGCGCCAGATACTGCTGACCCGCAGGAGCAAAAAGCCAACCACGACTTTTTAGCCGTCTGGATGGATCGCTTGCAAAGTTCGCGTTTGGACGTGGTGCAGGTTACTTAAGCTGGCTGAAACTTTTTAGAATGGCGCGTTGATAGCTGCTCTGAGGCGCGATCGCTGCGAGACTGGCAAGGGGTAAACTGCCTGAAATTTGCCTTTCAGGCGGTGCCTCATCGAGTCTGTGGCTCAATGTCTCGCCGCGATCGCGCCGAAATTGTCAGCGCTAAAGGCGCAGTCGCCTAACGCACAGCCGCTTCTAGAGAGCAATCAACCGCTTCGGCTAAGGTTCGCAGCATGGTAGCAGTCGTGGCAAAATCGACGCAGGCATCTGTAATGCTCTGACCGTAAACTAGCTGGCTGCGGTCTTTTTGAATGGGCTGCTGTCCGGCGACTAGATGGCTTTCAATCATGACGCCTAACAGATGGCGCGAACCCGCTTTAAGCTGGCTGGCAATATCTTCTAGCACCGTCACCTGACGGTTGTGGTCTTTGTTGGCGTTGGCGTGGCTACAGTCCACCATGATTCGAGGATTGAGTTTCTGCTTAACCAACGCTTGAGCGGCTTGTTCAACCTGCTCAGCGCCGTAGTTGGGGCCGCTTTTGCCCCCTCGCAGCACTAGATGGCAGTCAGGATTGCCTGTGGTTTCGACAATGCTGGCTAGGCCGTGGTGGTTGATGCCCAAAAAGTGGTGAGGCTGACTGGCGGCTAGCATGGCGTTGATGGCGGCTTGTAGACTGCCATCGGTGTTGTTCTTAAAGCCAATCGGCATTGACAGCCCAGAAGCCATTTCTCGGTGGGTTTGGCTTTCGGTGGTGCGAGCGCCAATTGCAGTCCAGGCAATGACGTCGGCAATATACTGGGGCGTAATTGGATCGAGCAATTCTGTGGCGGCGGGTAAGCCGATGTGAGCCAGGTCTAGCAATAGCTTACGAGCAAGCCGCAACCCGGTGTTGATGTCGTAGCTGTTGTCTAAATGCGGATCGTTGATTAACCCTTTCCAGCCAATACTGGTGCGCGGTTTTTCAAAATAGACCCGCATGACAATTTCTAGCTGTTCTGAAAGTTCACTGCGCAAGGCTGTCAACTTTTGACCATATTCGTAGGCCGCTGCAACATCGTGAACCGAGCAGGGGCCTACAACAACTAACAATCGCCGATCTTCGTTATAAAGAATGTTGCGAATGCGATCGCGAGTTTCTGCAACTACCGCTGCCGCTGCGTCGGTCATGGGCAACTCATGGTGAATAAAGGCAGGGCTAATCAGGGGACGCGTTTCAACGACGTGTAGGTCTTGAGTTTTGTACATGGACTTAGGCAGCGTATTGGCAGCAGAATTTAACAAAATTTTCGTCGTGCTTAGGGTGAACCTTTTCTATTGTGAGTTGATTTTGAAATCTTAGTGAAGCGATTTGGCGATTATTGGCAAATTTTAATTTTGTTGTCTGATTAACCAAAATCGACTCGTTTTAACCTGATCACACCACCGCGATAGAAGACTTACGGCGGTGAAAGCGCTACCCTGGGCAGCAGAGGCTTGGAGAATGCAAACTATGAAAACCTGCTTTCGGCTGATACTCATTGCCGCGATCGCTTTGGCGTGCTGCTTGCCTGCACCAGCCGCTAGAGCCGCAGACATCTCAATTGATAACTATGCAGAAGCGATTATCTACAGCACTGCCGATCCTGAAATGACGCTAGGCTATGCCCAATTTCAAACCACCCATGAAGGACTCCAAATTCAGGCCAGTTTGCTAGGCACACCGACGGGCGCACATGGTTTTCACGTTCACACCACCGGAAGTTGCGCCGATGGCGGCCAAGCGGCGGCTGGACATTTCAATCCCGATGAGGTGCCGCACGGCTACCTGCCAGACGATGGCTTTGCCAACGCTCACGCTGGCGACTTGGGCAACATTACTATCGACGAAGCGGGTACGGGTACGTTGACCCTAGCGGTACCTGGACTAACGCTAACACAAGGTCGCTATGCGATCGCTGATCGAGCGGTAATCTTACATGCTGACCCCGATGATTTTGGTCAACCGACTGGAAATGCAGGCGGTCGTATCGGCTGTGGGGTCATTCAGCTCAGTCTAAACACACCTTAGTACCGTCTTCAGGCTGTTTCTAAACCGCTAGAGCCTGTGCCTATAAGCCAATTTCAGCGAGTAGCGGCTCAAATTCTTCCCAGGTTAAGCCTTGCGCAATATATTGCGGGGCAGTGGGTAAGTAAGGGCCACGTAAGCGATCAATCTCGATGATTTTGGCTTCTGGGGGCAATACGGGGACATCTGGATCAAAGGCGGTTGAGCGCACCAGCGAACTGGAAAATCCTCTAAAAATGAGCACTTCGTCTTCTTCGCCTGCTACCTCAGCGCGAACTCGCAAAACCTCTGCTGGACGCTTCAGCGTATATTGCTCTAGCTGCTGGCCGATCGATAGATCCCGCATTGCTGTTGGCCTCTAGTCGGGGGAGTCAGTGGGGGTTATTCGTAAGTGGCTGTGCGCCCCTGTTTGCCCAAGCGAAAGAAGACGAAATAGCCCAGGCTCAGTAGATAAACAATTAACCCGACAATTCCCAAAAAGCCCAAAAAGCCGTAGGTGGTGCCTGCATGAAAGAACGCCTTGTATAACAGCGGCGGTTCTAACCAGGTTTGGCACTCAGCGCCGTTAAAAGCCGCTCTTGAAAAGGCGCAACGCAAAAAGAAGATCTCAAAAATTGCGCCTGCAACGCTGTAAAGGGTCAGTGCCCAGCGCCAACCCGTAAAAGCCACTTTCAAAGGGGTGGAGCGCTGGTCGTCAATTTCTTCGTTGAGGTCTTGCCAAAACCACAGGCTCATGGGCATGAGCACGCGAGCCATAAGGGCGGTGATGAAGCTAAAGGCAAAGCCGCCAATCATCAAATAAACGGTAATTGCTAGCAAACTCGCGACTTTCCAGTAAATGGCTAGCAAATGCTGAATGGATTCTGATTTTTTGACAAAAGCCCAGATCAGCAACCCTAACGGCAAAATCACCGTGAAGACAACCGCTAAGCGATAGTCTGTCCAAACTAAGGCTCGCAGTACAGAAGGGGTAAACATAGATTTTGCTCACATACAGACACAAACGTGCGTTGGGGTCGTTGCTTGATGGGTTTGTCGTTGGCCACCCAAGCTATTTTCAGCCTATCACTGCTGCTTAGCAAGGGGGGTGTTGGCGCGATCGCCCTAAGCACGATAAAAGCTGAGCCTAAACCAGGCCCAGCTAAAAAATAACAGGATACAGTCCACTTCAATTAGCCAACTGTAGCTGCTACGTCGATTAAAACGACAGCTTAGTTGTCGTAGATGCGACACTCGTCAGCGTCAGGATTGTTGTCGCAGTACTCCTCAAAGGAGGTCTTTTTCTTCTTGCTAGAACGCTGGTGAGAGGCTTCTGCCTGAAGCTCTTCTACGGTGTCCCAAGCAACCGCGCACTCGGCGGAATCGCTGCCAGCTTCTGCACAGGCAGCCCGGGCTTTCTCAAGCTCTTGCTCAATTTGTGATTGAATATCGCTCATAGAATCTTTCCAAATTTAACAACGGTATAAAACCTTATAAGTCCTAGCCTTATTGTGGAACTTCACCAAATGCGATTAGATCCACCGCAAGACTCAAAAATCATGTGCAACTATAGTCTAACTTCTGCAAACAAGTCTAGCGGTATATAAAGCATCAGACAGAGTAGAAATACTTATTCATCTGTAAGAAGCTATAAATTTACCTGGCCGATGCCGCAGATAAGCCGAATATTCAGGTTTGAACAAGCTTTAGGACGCCCTGTAGTGTTAAAACAGACGGCTAAATTTTGGCAACCAGATCATAATTGTAGTGTATTAGGGAGGAGCGGGTGGCTATGGATACCTCAGCTAAACCAATGAAATGGGCTAGCGCCCTATCAACCCAGCCCTCGCTAGAAGCCGCTGTTGACGAGGTTGTAACTCAAGCAACTCAGCGGCTGCGGGCGGAACCAGATTTGGCTTTGGTTTTTATTTCGGCTGCGTTTGCCAGCGAGTTTTCCCGGCTGATGCCGTTGCTGCAAGCCCGCATTCAGGTACCCGTTTGGCTAGGTTGTAGCGGCGGCGGGGTAATTGGCATGGGGGCTGAAGGGGCTGCCATTGAGGCAGAAGGGCGTCCAGCTTTGAGCTTGAGTTTAGCTAGCTTGCCGGGGGTCGCGCTGCATAGCTTTCACTGCTCGGCGGCAGATTTACCCGATTTAGACAGCCCACCCGATCGCTGGAGTGAGCTGGTGGGGGTAGATCCGCAGTCGGAACCCCATTTTATTTTGATGGCAGATCCTTTTTCGGCTGGGATCAACGATTTGCTGCAAGGGCTAGACTTTGCCTATCCAGGAGCGGTGAAGATTGGCGGTTTAGCCAGTATCGGCAGTATTAATCGTAGCTGTGGCCTGTTTTGCCAGGGTGAGCTAATCGAAGAAGGGGTCGTGGGGGTGGCTTTGGCGGGCAATGTGGTGCTAGATGCGATTGTGGCGCAGGGGTGTCGCCCGATTGGTCAGCCTTACCGGGTGGCTGAAGGGGAGCGAAATGTGCTGCTGAAGCTGGAAACTGGCTCAGAGCTAGATCCGGTGACGAGCTTAAAAACGCCGATGGATGTTTTGCAAGATCTGTTTCAAAGTTTGGATGAAGCCGACCGCGAATTGGCGCAGCATTCTCTGTTTATTGGGGTTGAGCAGAGTGGCTTTAAGCCCCATTTAGAGCAGGGTGACTTTTTGATTCGTAATTTGATTGGCGTTGATCCTAAGGTAGGGGCGATCGCGATTGGCGATCGCGTGCGACCGGGACAGCGCATTCAGTTTCATTTACGCGATGCTCAAACCTCCGCCGACGACTTGCGCTTACTTTTAGACCGCTACCAAAGCCAGCACGACGACGAACCTAAAGCAGCGGGAGCGTTGATGTTTGCCTGCATGGGGCGAGGTGAAGGATTGTACGACGAAGCTAACTTTGATTCTGGCGTCTTTAGCCGCTATTTTGAGCAGACGCCAATCAGCGGCTTTTTCTGCGGTGGTGAAATTGGCCCCATTGGTGGAACGACGTTTCTCCATGGCTATACATCCGTATTTGGTATTTGCCGTCAGCCGGAGCCAGCCGCTCAGTCGTGAAGAGACAAGATGTGATGAACGGGTTTAAGCGTTGGTTGCGGCTGGGCTGGGTTGTGGTGCTGGCGATCGCCTTGAGTAGCTGTCAGTCTCTGCTGGTGAAGTCTGATGTGGCGCAAAGCTCACAGATTGTGGTGGATGTTCTTAGCGATCCTGAAACCTTCAACTATGCCCTGAGTCGTCAAAGACCTAATATTTTTCCGCTCACCTTTGAAGGGCTAACCAGCGTTAACGGTTTGACCGCCGAAATTGAACCTGAACTGGCTGAATCTTGGGAGGTTTCAGCCGATCAGCTACATTTCACGTTTACCCTGCGGCAAGATCTGAAATGGTCAGACGGAGAACCGCTAACGGCTGACGATGTAGTGTTTACCTACGAGCAGGTAATTTTCAACCCTGATATTCCCAGCGGCGTTGCCGATATGCTGCGAATTGGTCAGAGTGGTCAGTTTCCTACCCTGCGCAAGCTCAGCGATCGCCAGATCGAATTTACCTTACCCGAACCCTTTTCTCCTTTTTTGCTCTCGACAGCAGGCGCTCCAGATGGCGTCGCCATTTTGCCCAAGCACGCTCTTGCCGCTGCCGTCGAAACTAAAGATGCTTCTGGTAGCCCTGTTTTCTTAACCACCTGGGGCACCAATACCCCCCCGGATCAAATAATTGGCAATGGGCCTTATCGCCTCAGCCGCTACGTGCCCAACGAACGCGTTGTGTTTGAGCGCAACCCTTATTACTGGCGTAAAGACGCCAGCGGTACCCCTCAGCCTTATATCGATCGCTATATTTGGCAAATTGTTGAATCGACAACGGCTTCTTTAATTCAGTTTCGCTCTGGGGGGACGGATGCTATTGGCGTATCTGCCAATGAGTTTGCTTTGCTCAAGCGCGAAGAAGAACGCGGCAATTTCAAAATTTATAACGGTGGCCCTGCTTTTGGCACGACGTTTCTTAGCTTTAACCTCAACCAGGGTAGCCGCAACGGTAGACCCCTGGTAGATCCGGTTAAATCTAGCTGGTTTACCCAGGTGGCGTTTCGTCAGGCGATCGCCTACGCCCTCGATCGCCAAACCATGCTCAACAACTTGTTTCAGGGCTTAGGGCAACTCCAGCATTCACCCATCGATATTCAAAGTCCCTTTTATCTGCCACCAGAACAGGGTCTTAAAACCTACGACTACAATCCCGACAAGTCTAGAGCGCTGCTGCAACAGATCGGGTTTCAGTACAACGCCGCTGGCCAACTGCTAGATGCTGACGGCAACCGCGTTCGCTTTACCCTAATTACCAATGCAGGCAACAAACTCCGAGAAGCGATGGGGGCACAAGTCAAGCAAGACCTCAGCCAAATTGGCATTCAGGTCGATTTTCAGCCGCTTGACTTTAGCGCACTGGTGGAAAAATTATCGACTTCTCTAGACTGGGACTGCTATTTGCTAGGGTTTACAGGCGGTATTGAACCCAACGATGGCGCTAACGTCTGGCTACCCAACGGCAACCTGCATCCGTTTAACCAAGCCGCCCAACCCGGACAAGACCCGATTGAAGGCCGCATTATCTACGACTGGGAGCAGCAAATTGGCGATCTCTACATTCAGGCTGCTCAAACCTATGACCTAGCCGAGCGCAAAGCCCTCTACGCTGAAACCCAGCGCTTAACGCAAGAATATCTTCCCTTTATTTACCTGATTAACCCCCTCTCGTTAGCCGCCGTCCGCGACCATATAGAAGGGGTGCAGTTTTCGGCGCTCAAAGGCATCTTTTGGAACATTTATGAAATTCAGGTTGCTCAACCCTAGGAGACAGGGTTAAAAGACGGCGTTGCTACGGCTGGGTGAGGGCAAAAGGTGGTGATGACTGATTAGCTTTGCCAATAGGTTTAATTGGAAAAACTAATTCAGATGAAAAAGTTTTCAAATCGTATTTTTTTGCAGAAGAATTATTTTTAATTTTTAGATACAATTCTGTGAGTGTTCAATCTCTAAAACCGTTAACTTTGTTTACAAATATTGAGATTGTTTATGTCGAATTGTGTCACATAATCGCTCAAGTCCTGAACTGGCAAGGATTTTCTGATACAAAGTCTTTTAGGCTAATTGTTTAAGACTAGAGATTTAAGCGCTTTCTTTTAGCTTTGAAAGATGTACTTGTAAAGTTTCTAATCGCTTTAGTGAGAAAGCTTTTCTTTTCTGATGTTTGATCGCAAACGTATCTAAACATATTTGGCTTTTGAAACTGGCTTCCGGCTTTATTGAGCCAATCTGGTGATTTTGGTGACTGAGGCGAAGTTGTTTTCCTGAGTCGTTGACTGAACTAGACCTGAGAGTACGCATCAAGGAGTTTTACTGCATGTTCACCCACGTCAAGCCCACTGTCCGACACATTGCTCCCGACGATTTAAAGGGCCGGACTTTGGTGAAGGTGGTCTATGTCGTGTTAGAGCCTCAATATCAAAGTGCCCTGTCGGCTGCGGTGCGATCGATTAACGAGAGCAATGCCCACATGGCTGTTGAAGTCAGCGGCTACTTAATTGAAGAGTTGCGCGATCCAGGCAATTATCAGGCTTTTCAGGCGGATGTGGCTGAGGCCAATATTTTCATTGCTTCGCTGATTTTTATTGAAGAACTGGCTGAAAAAGTGGTGGCTGCGGTACAGCCCCACCGCGATCGCCTGGATGCGGCTGTTGTTTTTCCCTCCATGCCTCAGGTCATGCGGCTGAATAAGCTGGGCAGCTTTTCGATGGCGCAGTTGGGTCAGTCTAAAAGCGTGATTGGCGAGTTTATGAAAAAGCGTCGCCAAAAGCAGGGAAGCGGCTTTGAAGACGCCATGCTGAAGCTGCTGCGGACGCTACCGAAGGTCTTAAAGTATCTGCCCGTTGAAAAAGCCCAGGATGCGCGTAACTTCATGCTCAGCTTTCAATACTGGCTGGGCGGTTCTAAAGACAACCTGGAAAACTTCTTGGTGATGCTGGCCGATCGCTATGTCTTCAAAAAAGACGAAACTTCGGCTCAAAAGCCCACTGCTTTGCAGTATCAAGATCCGGTTACTTACCCTGATATGGGGATCTGGCATCCGCTAGCGCCGACGATGTTTGAGGATTTAAAAGAATACCTCAACTGGTTTAAGTCGCGGCGTGATATCGCCGATGACCTCAAAGATCCGCTAGCCCCCTGTATTGGTCTGGTGTTGCAGCGTACTCACCTGGTTACCGGAGACGATGCCCACTATGTCGCCATTGTGCAAGAACTGGAGTACATGGGAGCGCGGGTCGTCCCTGTTTTTGCTGGCGGATTAGACTTTTCTAAGCCTGTTGAAGCTTACTTCTTTGATCCGCTCAATCCTGAAAAATCAATTGTGGATTCGGTGGTGTCGCTCACAGGGTTTGCCCTGGTGGGTGGCCCCGCGCGTCAAGACCATCCCAAAGCGATCGAGGCGCTAAAGAAGCTCAACCGCCCTTATATGGTGGCGCTACCGCTGGTTTTCCAAACGACTGAGGAGTGGGAAGAAAGCGATTTAGGGCTGCACCCGATTCAGGTGGCGCTGCAAATGGCAATTCCTGAACTTGATGGCGCAATTGAGCCAATTGTGATGTCGGGGCGCGACGGCATGACCGGACGAGCCATTTCGCTGCAAGACCGGGTAGAAGCGATCGCCCAGCGAGCGATGAAATGGGCCAACTTACGCCGCAAACCCAAGCTCGACAAAAAACTGGCCATTACCGTTTTTAGCTTTCCGCCGGATAAGGGCAACGTCGGAACCGCTGCTTACCTGGATGTGTTTGGCTCTATCTACAAAGTGATGGAAGCCATGAAGCAAAATGGCTACGACATTCAAGACATACCCGCATCGCCAGAAGCGCTGATGCAGGAAGTGATTCACGATGCCCAGGCGCAATATGCTTCACCAGAACTCAACATTGCCTACCGGATGTCGGTGCTGGAGTATGAACGGCTGACGCCTTATTCGGTGAATTTGGAAGAAAACTGGGGGCCGCCGCCGGGAAATCTCAACACGGATGGTCAAAACTTGCTGGTCTATGGCAAAGCGTTTGGCAATTTGTTTATTGGGGTGCAGCCGACTTTTGGTTACGAAGGCGACCCGATGCGGCTGCTATTTTCTCGTTCCGCTAGCCCGCACCACGGCTTTGCTGCTTTTTATACCTACCTAGAGCAAATCTGGAAAGCGGACGCGGTGCTGCACTTTGGTACTCACGGTTCTTTAGAATTCATGCCCGGTAAACAAATGGGCATGTCGGGGGCTTGCTACCCAGACAACTTGATTGGCACCATCCCCAACCTTTACTATTACGCTGCCAACAACCCCTCTGAAGCTACGATCGCTAAGCGTCGCAGCTATGCCGAAACCATTAGCTACCTGACCCCCCCGGCTGAAAACGCCGGACTCTACAAGGGACTTAAAGAACTCAGTGAACTGATTGGCTCTTACCAAACCCTCAAAGAGGGGGGGCGAGCGGTGCAAATCGTTAACGCCATTATTGAGCAAGCCCGCATTTGCAACCTCGACAAAGATATTGCTGAGCTAGCCCAAGATGCAGACACCGCATTGGATGCGGCTAATCTGTCGGCTGAACAGCGCGATAACCTCGTCGGCAAGGTCTACATTAAGCTGATGGAAATTGAGTCGCGGCTGCTGCCCTGCGGTTTGCATGTTATTGGTAAGCCGCCGAGTGCTGAAGAGGCGATCGCTACTTTGGTTAACATTGCCGGACTCGATCGCGAAGAAGAAGGCATCAAGAGCCTACAGCGGATCATTGCCGAAAGTCTAAATCGCGATATTGACGAAATTTATAGCAACAGCGATCGCGGTGTTTTAGCCGACGTGCAACGGCTCTACGACATCAATAACGGCGTTCGGGCGGCTGTCGCGGCTCTGGTGCATGAGCAAATCGACGCCGAAGGTCGCGTTTCGATGGTGTCGCGGCTCAACTTCCTCAATATTGGCCGCAAAGAACCTTGGGTAAAAGCGCTGCACGAAGTTGGCTATCCTCAGGTCAATACCGAAGCGCTGAAGCCGCTGATGGAATACCTGGAGTTTTGCCTAGAGCAAATTTGTGCTGACAATGAGCTAGGCGCTTTGCTACAGGCGCTCGAAGGCGAATATGTGCTTCCTGGCCCCGGCGGTGACCCTATTCGCAACCCGGATGTGCTGCCAACAGGCAAAAACATTCACGCCCTTGATCCACAGTCAATTCCAACGACGGCAGCGGTACAGTCGGCCAAAATTGTAGTCGATCGCCTGCTAGAGCGGCAGCGGCAAGACAACGGCGGCCATTACCCCGAAACCATTGCCAGCGTTCTTTGGGGAACAGACAACATTAAAACCTACGGTGAGTCGCTGGCGCAGATTCTCTGGTTTGTGGGGGCGAAGCCTGTGCCAGATGCGTTGGGGCGGGTAAACAAGCTAGAGCTACTTTCGCTAGAAGAACTGGGTCGGCCTCGAATTGACGTAGTGATTAACTGCTCTGGGGTTTTTCGCGACCTGTTCATTAATCAAATGGCGCTGCTAGATAAAGCCATCAAGATGGCGGCAGAAGCCGATGAACCGCTAGAGATGAACTTTGTGCGCAAGCATGCGATGCAGCAGGCAGAAGAAATGGGTATTTCGCTGCGGCAGGCGGCGACTCGCGTTTTCTCGAATGCGTCGGGTTCTTATTCGTCAAACATTAACCTGGCGGTAGAAAACAGCACTTGGGAAGACGAAGGCGAACTGCAAGAGATGTATTTGACCCGCAAGTCTTTTGCCTTTAACTCCGACAATCCCGGCATGATGGATCAGTCGCGTCAGGTGTTTGAAGCCAGCTTAAAAACGGCTGATGTCACCTTTCAAAACCTGGATTCTTCAGAAATTTCGCTGACGGATGTTTCTCACTACTTTGACTCTGACCCGACTAAGGTTGTCGCTAAGCTGCGGGGTGATGGCACTAAGCCTGCGGCCTATATTGCCGATACGACGACGGCAAACGCGCAGGTGCGAACCCTGTCTGAAACGGTGCGGCTAGATGCCCGTACCAAGATGCTCAACCCCAAGTGGTATGAGGGAATGCTCAGCCACGGCTACGAGGGAGTACGGGAGCTATCCAAGCGGTTGGTGAATACGATGGGCTGGTCAGCTACGGCTGATGCGGTGGATAATTGGGTCTATGAAGATACCAATGCTACGTTTATTCAAGATGCCGAGATGTGTAAGCGGCTGATGGATCTCAACCCCAACTCTTTTCGCCGGATGGTGTCTACGCTGCTAGAGGTCAACGGTCGCGGCTACTGGGAAACCAGCGATGAAAATATTGAACGGCTACAATCGCTGTATCAAGAAGTGGAAGACCGCATTGAAGGGATTGACGATTAAGTTTTTGGCTTGATTGCGTGCTGAGGGTGGGCGTTTAGCCCACCTTTTTTTGTTTTGGTCAGCATGTGGGGGCTGAGCCAGTTGCTAAAGCGGCTGAGGGCAAGGCTGACCTTCTACCCTTTGCCTATAGCTACAAACAGCCCCCTAGTTAGCGGGTTGGCTATGCCAGCCGCACCAGCTTAACCAGCAGGCTCATCACATGGCCGGGGTCAGGGGTGATGATGATTTGGTTGCTGGGGATGCTGATGGCGTTTGTCCAGCGGGCGGACTCGGCATATTGCAGGGCGTGGAGTTGGCGCTTGGTGCGATCGACTAAAAGCGGTGGGCCGATCAAAATATGGCGAATCGGTTGGCGGTCGTCGTCGCTGGAGTGGGTTGGCTCAGTGGGGATGGGCTGAGCGATCGCGTGAGATTGAAACATAGCGTTTCTCCTGGTTTTTGGGTTTGCAGTTCCCCGGTGGCAGGCGCAAATGCTAGACCCTGTTCAGCCTCCCTGGGTTAGGGAAGCTGTTGACAGAGGGGCTATGGGTTTGCTTCGCCCGGTGGGGAAGAAACCCAAAAATTTGCCGCCCCGTTTACCAGAATGTTGCAAGCCGGGGCGGCTGGAGTAAAATACCCCAAGCCCTGTCCGGACTGGTCTCTTCAGTCTGGCTGGGTTAGAGGCCCGTTGTTGTTGCTGCAACTTCGGGTCTCGCGCGGACAAATTTTTGGGACTAACGCAGGCACTTGGACGTTTTTTGATCACCTACGTTAAGCCCACAGATTAGCGTGTCTGTGGGTTTGAGTCAATATTGCTGCCAAAGGGCGATCGCCTTTCTCTGTTACT
>NZ_JBQLZL010000106.1:0-12538 GCF_052168255.1 Almyronema sp.
AAAATGGCTTAACGGGTTGCTGAGAAGTCTGAGA
The DNA here is from genome assembly GCF_052168255.1 of Almyronema sp. Classification (NCBI taxonomy): domain Bacteria; kingdom Bacillati; phylum Cyanobacteriota; class Cyanophyceae; order Nodosilineales; family Nodosilineaceae; genus Almyronema; species Almyronema sp. The sequence goes on from NZ_JBQLZL010000106.1 coordinate 35, forward strand.
ACACGCTGATGAGCGGCTCATGTATCTAAAACTAGGGGCTGATGGGGTAGATATCGGGAAGCTAAAAAGCGATCGCTCATATACTTGCTCAAAACGGCAATCTTATCGCTGTAGCCAACCAGCGTTAAGCCCCTTACTGGCTGAAAGCCCCTGCCCGAACAGCTTTCCTTCTCCCTTTAGCTATTGCTGAGAAAAAGTTGCCATCAGACCCTGGGGAAATGGCTGAAACCTCTGAAAAATAACGGATAAGCTCTCGTAGAGAACTTTAAGGCAAAGGCAGAAACGAAATGCTCCTGACGGGTTTAGAAGACTTGATAAATCTGCTGACGAAAACGCAAGTAAGCCAGTAGTTCCAGCAAATAGCTTTCTAAGTAGGGTGGCAACGAAGTTTGGTGAGAAAGCCTGTCTACAGCGGTTGTCGCCTCAGGTGCCAGGTCAGGATGGAGGGTGAGTCGCAAGTTTTGAATTTGTTGAACAAGGAGGTAAACGTTGCGGGGCTGGTCTTCGAGTAAAAGTACGAGTTGGGCAAATATCCAACGACTAAAGGCTAAATTCCACGGCTGAGAACTTTGAGCCGCCAGAGATAACCAGCGAATCAAGACTTCTTGAGAAGAACCGCTAGGCCATAGATCGCGTAGCTGTTGTTCTTTTTGCGGCGGCGGCAGCAATGCCAAAAGCCTTTCTGCTAAGTGTTCGTCTGGTTGCTGTAGATCCAGCGCCCCCAGCCAAGCAACTGCCCAATCTATTCGCTGCTGGCGATGAGCAGCCAGCCCCCAGGCAAACATCAGCGGCTTTTGCCAAAGATGGCCTTTGACCGCTTGAATCGCTTTGGTCGCTTCTCCCCAGCGATCGAGTGGTGTGGCAGCTAATATTTGTTCTAGCCATGCGCTGCGATCGCCTTGAGCAGAACCTGCTGTCGCCTGTATGCCATCACGTTCCCAATCGGGCGCGTAGCTGTCGGGTAGGTTGACCTCTACCTCTAACGTCTGACCTTGAGTTTGCAACTGAACCAGCGGCTGTATCCGAGTGGCCATCCGCTGACACAAACGAGAGGCTGGCAAGCTAACCAGCAGATTGATTGCCGCTTGTCGGACTCCTTTAGCGCGATCGCTCAACGCTGCCTCTAAAAATGGCTCATCCGCCATCGTTAAGTTGATGGCCAACCCACCAACAAAAACCTCGCGCTCCTTGGCTAATTCAGTTGACCAAACCGCTTCTAAGGCCGCCCGCGCCGCTGCTGGGTCTGACTGTCGCCACCGCTGCAACAGCCACAGCCGCTCACTGCGCTGGCCTGACTGCCAAATTGACTGAGCCGCTGCCGCATCTGGCAAAAAGCGATCGGCTTCTCCCAAGCAGGCATAGCCCCAGTCAACCTGGTGGGTGGCCAACCACTGCCCCCGTTTACCTATCACCGCGATTATTTGAGGCCGCAGTTCGACTTTTTGCTGGCCTAAGTGTAATAGCTGCGGTAGCTGCTGCGCTGGCACCCGCTGTCCTGCCTTAGCGATCAACGACAGCAGTTCTGGTAAAACCGCTGGGTAGCTGCTCAACGCCGTTTCTAGCTGTTTTGCTGTTGCCCGCTCAATATTAGGCAAATCATCTAACGCACAAGGCTCAACGGTCGGCCAGTTTGGTTTTTGTGGCTGCTGCCCCACCTGCTGGTGTAGCGCTATTGCCCCTGCAGCGCTTAGCAAAGCTTGTTCTGGCTGGCTCCAGTCAAGCTGCTCTAAAGTTGCCTTTAAGGCTGCTGCCGCCTCAGGCAAGACGGGCGCTTGTTTGCCTGTCCCTACCAGGGCTGTAGCTACGAGCGTTTGCCACGGGTTCATCTGCTAGCTCCCCATTGCCAGAAACTGCGTCTCGCTCCATACGCTCAAAGGCAGCAAAGCCTCGCCATCCCACTCGCCAAAGACCGTCAGCCAGTGCCCCCCACTGACGGCAAACAGTTCTAAGGGTTGCTGAAATCGGTGTGACAGGGGTAGGGCAGCGCCAGTGGCCGCTTGCAGCCACCAGCGATCGCCTTGAGCAACGGGCTGCACCTGTGCCAACCTCAGCGGATACTGTTCTAACCAGGGGTTTTGGCTAAGGGCTTGGGTGTAGCGGCTGAATGCCGCCTCGATGGAGTCAGCCGCTGGTGGGCTGGCGGGCTGAGGCAGGGGGTTGGTCTGTGAAGCCACAAAGGCTCGTTGCAAACCCGTTCCTGGATAAAAAATTAGCTCACCTTCAAAGCAGGTTCCAGGTACCAAACTGGCGGCTAAGGGTTGATGGCCGTGGGCAAAGTTCAGTACCCATGCTGAGGTTTGAGACTGCTGCCCCCAAAGCCATAGGCGCTGCCCTTGGAGATTCTCTTCTTCAAACGTCACCTGACCCAGCACCTGCCAGATATCTTTCGCACTCGTTACCAAGGGGTCACCTTGCTCGGCTCGCTGCCGCAAATCTTCTTGAGATTGAGGCCAGCCAATTTGCGATCGCACCTCGGCTTGCATAGCAGGCGATAGCGTTTCTAGCCGTCTATAGCCCTGCACCAGTAAGTGCAACTGACCCAGCGATCGCAGCATTCGTTCCGGCCAGTTTTGACCAGAATGAGGCATACCCGCTAGCGATCGCAGCCGCCGCGCTAGCCCAGGTGCTTGAGCATCGACCAAACGAGCCGCCGCCTGATCCCAAAAGTGGTAGGGTTGGCTGGGCAAGGCAGCTAATCCCTGCCGGACAATGTCTTGCAACCACTGGTCTAAATCAGCTAACCCAGCATCAACCTTAGCCGCCCGCTGCTGGGCACGTTTAGCCTGAGCCGCCGAATCGCTAGCTTTAGCGGTTTTGACCGCCTGTTGCTGGTGGGTTTGCGATCGCTTCGCTAGCCACTCTCTTACCCACTCCGGCGGCGGCTGTGGCTCAACCGCGTCTATTTGTTCGCTCCACAGCAGAAACAGCCCCAACGCATTGTTTGCAAGGAAATTTACGGCTAGGGCAGCTACAGCGAAAAGCAGGCTCACTCAAATCAATCTGCGTCCGGTACGGGGTTTTGCCACTGCCTTTGCATTCACCCCACACAGCTTGATCCGATCGGCCCAGCAGTGGCCATTTGGCGACGTTGGCTAGCGCTTTGCCGTTCTTGGTAGAGCTAGCATCCGGCGATAGCGCCAGCACTTGCTCAGATGTCCATGTCATAGCCACCTATCCGACATCAGCGCCCCTTACTGCAAACTCATCGGCGCAGGCGTGCTGATACATAGCAGCTCCCCTTTGCCTCAAGCGATCGCGTCCTTTTGCTGACCCTATTATGCTGTAGTCAGCTTCCCAACGGCGCACTTTCCAAAAGAACCCGACCGTATCGTAAACGCGGCGGCTTCAGAATCTGGCTCGTGATTTTAGTTCAGGTTTGTAGGCAAATCAATTGGCATGACTGCTGGCGGTTGTGGCGACACGCGCGATCGGAGATTTTTCCCAATAGCGTATTAGCTGACACCTTCGATTTCGATCAACCCATTGCGCAGCGCGATGACGACGGCTTGAGTGCGATCGCGCACCGCCAGCTTTTGCAAAATGGCGTGGACATGAACGCGAACCGTACCAGCGGCAATGTAAAGAGAGGCGGCAATTTCGGAATTGCTTTTGCCGCTGGCAATCAGCGCTAAAATTTCCCGTTCTCGCTGCGTTAGAGGATTATCTGGCTCTGGGGCGGATTGAGGCACCTCAGCTATCGGCTGTTGAAACTGAGCGCGAATTTGCTCAGTTGCCTGGGCATCCCACCAGGAGGCACCTGCCGCGACTGATTGAATCGCCAAAATCAACGATTCGGCAGCCACTCCTTTCAAGCAATAGCCCTGGGCTTGGGCTGCGATGAGGCGATTGATCAGCGGGGGTTGAAAATGGGAGGTTAACACCAGAATGGGCAATTGGGGCAGCAGTTGCTTCATTTGCCGACAGGTTTCTACCCCACCCATGCCGGGTAAACCCACGTCCAAAATCACGATGTCAAATGTCTGCTGCATGACCAAATCGAGAGCAGTTTCTCCGTCTTCGGCTTCGGCGGCAATTTCTAGCATCGCTTCTTGCTGGAGTCGGGTAGCCAACCCCAGCCGAAACAGTTCGTCGTCTTCAACTAATAAAACTTTGAGGGGAACTGTCATGCTGTCGATTTGCTCATAGGGGGTAAAGGTAATTCGTTAACCCAGGCAGGCAGGCGAAACGTGAAGATTGCGCCCTTAGGGTAAGACTCTGCCCAGATTTGACCACCGTGGGCTTCTACAATTTGCCGACTCAGGTAGAGTCCTAGCCCTGTGCCTTTCGTCTGGCGATCGCTTTGACCCTGATAAAAGCGAGCAAATAAATGGGGTAGCTCATCGGCGGGAATGCCCTGCCCTTCATCTATGATTTGCACCTGGCAATAATCGTGGTTAGCCCCCATTAGCACCTGTACAGAACGGCCTCGTCTGGAATGATTGACGGCATTTGACAGCAGATTAACCAGTACCCGCGAGAGCTGAAAGGCGTCGCCATTGACATAATAAGAACGGCGAAAATCAGAATTTTCATTGTTCACCCGCAGATGAACCTGGCGTGATGTTGCCAGAGGAATAACATCTGCTACGGCTTCCTCCGCCAGGATCAGCAGATCAACCCGTTGAGAGTGCAGCCTTAACCCTTCGGCATCGTTGCGGTAAACATCCATCAGCGTTTCAACCAGTTGCAGCGTCTTTTGATGACTGCGGGTCATCACGTCAAAAACCCGGCGTTGAGCCAGTGAAATCGAGCCAAAGTTTTCCCGGCGTAATGCTTGTAGCGTCTCCAAGGCTCCTAACAGGGGAGTTTTAAGATCATGAGTCAACGTTGAGACAAAATCTTCTCGCATTTGGGCGAGTTGTTCCTGGGCTTGGAGTTGTAAGCGTTGCCGAGTAATGGCCTGCTCGTACGCCTGAAGGCGATCGCCGAGCCAGCCTGTAACGCTTAGGGCCAAGACAGTAATCACCCGATTAGCGATGGTGTCAGGCGTCACTGTGGCCACGCCTGGAATAAATAGGTTCAGTACAGTACAAGCGATCGCGGCAGTAGTTACCCCAATGGTGGCTCGACGACTGAGTTGGGTACTCGCGATTAGGACGGCTCCGACATACAGATAACCAAAAATATAAGGCGGGGGCGTGCTGTACTCCAGCAAAATGACCAAAACAAAAATAATCCCAATCAGCCAGTGAATGCGATGACGAGCCTGGATTAACTGCTCGAAGTAGGAGACAGGTCTAAACCGGGGCATAGGAGAAGCTTGAGCAATACTTAAAAAATGATGAACGACTCAAATGTCTGTCAATTTATTTTAAGAGCTAAGCTGAATCAATCATTGAATTTATATCAAATGATATAGGCATTGGTTAGTTTCATCTAAACGGGGCTAAACGTATTGAGATTTTTCAACTAATCCTTGCCGTATAAATTCGGTATAAACGCGCTTATACACCTTGTCAAAGCTATGTAAAAGGCGAAATAGTAAGACTATTAGCTTTAGTTGAATGAGTTCAGAGGCTAAGCAGAGTGAACCCGTATAATTTTTTCTAGGTAGCTAACAATTGCTGATGATTTCCTGCTTTTTAGGGGGCTAAGGGGAATCGATGAATGCCTAAAATCACAACCCTTGGCTTTTCAAACACCCTTTGAAGGAGATTTGCGGTAAAAGCCTCTACCTAGACCCAAAGTTACGGCAGACGGAGTTTCTACAGCTCAAGGCAAAAGCTGAGAGCAGAAGGTAAACTGAAAGATTTTCTGTCAGCAACTTGCCGCTATTTAGGAGGTTTGACGCTAAGAGTGACAAATTTATGACTTGGGTTTGATGAAAATTTTTACTGCATGGCCATTTGTGAAAACCCAACTTTTTAGCAGTAGAGTGACGCGATAGCGATTTTTTCAAAAGATCATCTGTACCAAAAATGAAGATTTTTTCGGGAACGAAGTCAGCCGTGCTTTAAATTACTGAGGCAATCTAATGGTGGCTTTAATTCTGGATGTTTTGTTTTCTAGATTAGGAGCTTTCTGATGATACAAGGCTTTTTTCAGTTGGCTATGGCTCTAGCCATTTTGTTGGCAGTAGCGCCTTTTTTAGGAAGGTATATGGCACGGGTTTTTAGGGGACAGAGAACAGTTCTCGATCCGATTGCTGTTCCGCTAGAGCGCTTTTTGTCGTCTACTGGGGGCTTTGCTCATCAGGCATCGATGACGGGGGGGCAATATGTTAGAGCTGTACTGGTCAGCAACGGCGTGATGGGGGTTTTGGTATACCTGATCTTGATGCTGCAAGCAGCGTTGCCACTCAATCCGACCAATTTGGTTGCTCCTAGCTGGGATTTAGCGCTGCATACCGCCATTTCGTTTGTAACTAATACAAATCAGCAGCATTATGCGGGCGAAACGACCTATAGCTACTTTTCTCAGGTCGGGGCACTGGGCTTTTTGATGTTTACTTCGGCAGCGACGGGCATTGCCGTCGCGATCGCTTTTATTCGTGGCTTGAGCGGGAAGACGCTGGGTAACTTTTACGTTGACCTGACTTTGTCAATTACGAGAATTTTGCTGCCGATTTCAATAGTAGGGGCGATCGCCCTCTTGATTGCTGGCGTACCGGAGACTTTCGCGGGGCCAGCAGTTGCTCAAACGCTAGAAGGCGCAACTCAATATATTGCTCGTGGCCCAGTAGCCCACTTTGAGATCATCAAAGAGTTGGGCGAAAACGGGGGGGGATTCTTCGGTATTAACTCCGCTCACCCCTATGAAAATCCCAATAACTTTACGAATCTGCTGACCAATCTCATCATGCTGGTCATTCCGGCGGGGCTGATTTTGACCTATGGCATCATGGCAGACAAACCTCGCCAGGGCTGGCTCATTTTTGGCATGGTGTTTGTCTTCTATGCTGTTCTTGTTGGGATCACTGCTGTAGGCGAGTTTCAGGGCAACCCGTTGGTCAACAGCATTTTGGGCGGGCAGGCTCCCAATCTAGAAGGCAAAGAGGTGCGCTTTGGCTGGGCACTTACGGCACTTTGGGCTGTTTCAACCACAGGAACCATGTGCGGTGCGGTGAATGGAATGCACGATTCCCTCATGCCGCCTGGTGGGTTTACGACCCTTTCTGATATGTTCTTGCAAATCGTCTGGGGCGGTCAGGGCACAGGCACGGCCTACCTGTTTGTCTTTCTGATTTTGACCGTATTTCTGACGGGCTTGATGGTGGGGCGCACCCCGGAATTTTTCAGCCGCAAGATTGAGAAACGAGAAATCGTCTTGGCCAGCATTATCCTGCTGGCGCATCCGATCGCAATTTTGATTCCGGGTGCGATTACTCTGGCCTTTCCAGAAACGCTGGCGGGTATCAGCAACGCTGGCTTTCACGGCGTTTCTCAGGTGATTTATGAATATGCTTCTGCGGCAGCCAATAACGGTTCCGGCTTTGAAGGGCTAGGCGATAACACGCTCTGGTGGAACCTGAGTACCAGCTTCTCGTTGATGGTGGGTCGCTATGTGCCCATCGTTGCCTTGATTTACCTAGCCGACAGTATGGCTCAGAAACAACCTGTGCCAGAAACGGCAGGTACCCTCTACACTGACAGCATTTTGTTTACGAGTGTGACTGCAGGCACCATCCTCATTTTGGGGGCGTTGACCTTCTTGCCTGTGTTGGCGCTAGGGCCGATTGCAGAAGGCTTTGCGATCGCCAAAGCCGCCGCCGAAGTCACTGCTGGTTTCTAGTTTCTAGCCATCGATTGATTGGCTGAACCCTGTCGGTTTTTAGTCCTTTTATCGCATCAAAGCTATGACCAGTTTTACCCCATCACGCCCCCAACCCGGTGGGCCGCGTAACGAGCGACGACACACGCCCAAAGTAAACATGTCTGGTCTTTACCAGCGGGCATTTAAAGCGGCGTTTTTCAAACTCGATCCGCGAGTGATGATCAACAATCCCGTCATGTTTGTGGTGTGGGTCGGCACGATCATCACGATTTTGCTGGCTTTCAACCCCGGACTCTTTGGCCCGGTGCCTGATAACCCAGTTCTGTTTAACAGCGCGATCGCCCTTGTTTTGCTTTTTACCGTCGTATTTGCCAACTTTGCTGAAGCAGTAGCCGAAGGTCGGGGTAAGGCTCAGGCCGATGCGCTACGCTCCACCCAATCAGAGACGATGGCTCGCAAGATTTTGGCCGATGGCTCAATTGAAAAAGTCTATTCCACTAGCTTGCGTCAGGGCGATCGCATCCAGGTGCTCGCAGGCGACGTTATCCCTGCCGACGGTGAAGTGCTAGATGGAGTCGCCTCGGTCGATGAATCGGCCATTACTGGCGAATCTGCTCCCGTGCTGAAGGAAGCTGGCTCAGATATCGCTAGCTCTGTCACGGGCGGCACCAAAATTATTTCAGATGAGTTGATCATTCAGGTGACAACTGACCCTGGCAAAGGGTTTATCGACCGCATGATTGCCCTAGTCGAAGGGGCTGAGCGCAGCAAAACCCCTAACGAAATTGCTTTAACAGTGCTACTGGCGGTGCTAACCCTGGTGTTTTTAATCGTGGTGGCAACCTTAACAACCCTAGCTACCTACATTGGCAGTCCCGTCAGCGTTGCCATTCTAATTGCGCTGCTGGTAGCGTTGATTCCCACCACTATTGGTGGCTTGCTGAGCGCCATTGGTATTGCCGGAATGGATCGGGTGGCGCAATTCAACGTCGTGGCAACTTCGGGGCGAGCGGTTGAAGCCTGTGGCGACATCAACACCCTGGTGCTAGACAAAACCGGAACCATCACTTTGGGAAATCGCCTAGCCGAAGAATTTATGCCGCTAAATGGTCACAGTCAGGAGAAAGTTGCGTCGGTGGCGCTGGCGGCCAGCATCTTTGATGCAACCCCTGAAGGGAAATCCATTGTGCGGTTGGCTCAACAGCAAGGAGCCACTATTGCATTCGACAAAAATACAGCAACAGCGGTAGAGTTCTCAGCCCGGACGCGCATGAGCGGCACAAACCTGCCCGACAGCGAAATTCGTAAAGGAGCCGTGAAGGCAATTCGGGGCTTTGTTCGCTCCCGAGGTGGCCAAGTACCAGAAGGGCTAGATCAGGCATTTGAACAGGTTTCTCGTTTGGGAGGGACGCCGCTGGCTCTCTGTCAAGACGACGAAATTTATGGGGTGATTTACCTAAAAGACATGATCAAACCCGGTATTCATGAACGGTTTGACCAGTTGCGGCGCATGGGAGTTCGCACAATCATGCTGACAGGAGATAACCGCATTACCGCTGAGGTAATTGCCAGAGAAGCCGGGGTTGATGATTTTATTGCCGAAGCTACCCCAGAAGATAAAATCCAGGTGATTCAGGCAGAACAGGCAGCAGGCAAGCTGGTGGCAATGACAGGCGACGGTACCAACGATGCTCCGGCTCTGGCTCAGGCTAACGTAGGACTGGCGATGAACTCTGGGACTCAGGCGGCTAAAGAAGCTGCCAATATGGTCGATCTTGACTCCGATCCCACCAAGCTAATTGACCTGGTGACGATTGGTAAGCAGTTGCTAATTACTCGCGGGGCACTGACTACTTTCTCCTTAGCGAATGACATCGCCAAATACTTCGCTATTATCCCGGCTATGTTTGCACCAGCAGGCATCGGTGCGCTCAACATCATGGGATTGAACAGCCCCCAATCTGCCGTTTTATCCGCCTTGATCTATAACGCTTTGATTATTCCTGCTCTAATTCCTCTGGCTTTGAAAGGCGTGCAATTTCGTCCGTTGACTGCCAACCAATTGCTGCAGCGCAACATGCTGATCTTTGGCCTCGGTGGTGTTGCGGCTCCTTTTATTGCCATCAAATTAATTGACCTCATCATTGGCAGCATTGGCTTAGCGTAGGCGATTTTGAATGCCCCTACCAATCAATCCGTCACAAAAAACTTGGAGCAGGCAACTGTCGATAAAGGTAGGCGGTGAGGCCAGCAGGCAGACAGAAAGTTTTTCTGTCACTGCCGCCAGTGAAGTGTTGCAATGCTTGCTGAGCGATACCTGCTGGAAATCTATCTCTGCTTCGACCAGCCTTTCTAAGAGCGTAAACGGTTCAAACTTTGAACGTCTAAGCAACCCTCGTTTTTGGAGAAATGACTCATGAAGGAGTCTGTCTTACGTCCACTGGAAGTTTTTAATGACTGGCGGGTACGTCTTCAGCAGCGCCGTGTTCGCATCGCCCTCAAGATCTTTATCGCTCTGTGCTTGAACCTGGCGATCGCCCCTGCCCTTTATGCCGCTACCGATAGCCTCAGTCGGGGCAATGCCTATGCTCTAGGGCTTCTGGGTTTGGTCGTCGTTGGTTTAGCGGCCTATCTCACCACCGTCATTCTCAAACCCGAAAAATTCTAAATCCATGCGGCAAAGAATGTTCAATCTAATCTACGAACAGATCCAATTAGGTCGGCTGAAACGCCACATCCGACAGGCAGCGTTAGCGAGAATTCGCGATCGCCATCGCCGCCGACATCCTAAGAAAACTGAAAATTCTCCTCATTAAAGGTCTACTTTTAACCGCTTCTATGGCTGTAGCCCCAGCGTCCGCCCCTTCACTGGCTGCAAACCCCTGCGCCAAGAGCTTTCTGTCTGTCTGTTACCCTGCTTTCTGCTTTTAGCTTATAGTCCCCCAGGTAAAAACCATGATTCGAGACCTCACTACCAGCCTACGAACCACTGTTGGCCTCTGGCTGCTCACCGCCCTGATTTACCCCTTGCTAATTTTTGCGATCGGACAAAGTCTCTTTCCAACCCAAGCCAACGGCAGCCTGATAATAAATACTCAAGGGCAGCTTGTCGGCTCTAGTCTGATAGGTCAAGCCTTTAGCCGCGACGAATACTTTTGGAGCCGTCCCAGCCCCGTAAACTACAGCCTAGGCGAAGAGGCGGCTCCTACTGGCCTATCGGGAGCCACTAATTTAGCGCCAAGTAATCCTGAATTGATTGAGCAAGTGCGGCAAAGAGCCCAAATTTTGCAGGCTGCTGACATTGAACTTACCGCTGATTTACTCTACAGCTCTGGTTCTGGTCTAGACCCTCATATTTCACCGGCTAGCGCTCTGGCTCAAATTGACCGCATCGCTGCCATTCGTAACCTTTCTCCCGACAAGCTGCAAACCCTCATCGCCCAGCATACCGAAGGCCGCTTTTTAGGCATCTTTGGCGAACCAGCCGTCAATACGGTCGGGCTAAACCTAGCCTTAGATCAGCTCTAATACCGATTCTTCAAAAGAAAGGTACAGATGAGACTGACGAAACGGATGCAGAGCCAAGACTGTTCAATTCAAAATCGAAAATCCAAAATCGAGAATTGATATAACGCCACTCTTGCTAACATTTTTGCCTGCTCACTCACCTACACATGTATAAACCAGCCGCGCTCAACCCTGCTAGCGCCCAAAAGCCCCCTTGTCGAGGCAAACATAAGATTTTCATTGGTATGGCTCCTGGCGTTGGCAAAACCTACCGAATGCTAGAAGAAGGACACGCTCTGAAGCAAGCGGGTGTCGATGTGGTGGTTGGCTTACTAGAAACCCATGGTCGGGCAGAGACGGCTCTCAAAGCCGAAGGCTTAGACCTAATTCCCCGTAAACGAGTCAACTGTCGGGGAGTGATGCTGCTAGAAATGGATACGGCAGCTATCTTGCAGCGAACTCCCCAACTCGTTTTGGTCGATGAGCTGGCTCATACCAATGTGCCAGGTTCTCAGTGGGAAAAGCGTTATCAAGATGTTGAACAAATTTTACAGGCTGGGATTGACGTTTATTCAACGGTCAACATTCAGCATTTAGAAAGCCTAAACGATTTGGTGCATCGCATTTCTGGAATCGTCGTCAGGGAACGGATCCCCGATCGCATTATTGATGATGCAGACGAAATTGTCGTAGTCGATGTTACCCCAGAGATGCTGCAAGAACGGCTGCAAGCGGGCAAAATCTATGCACCTGAAAAGATTGACCAAGCCCTGCAAAACTTTTTTCGCCGCAGTAATCTGATTGCGCTAAGAGAATTAGCTCTCCGAGAAATTGCTGACAACATCGAAGAAGAATCAATAGCAACGGCTCAGAATGCTCACTGCCATATCCAAGAACGAATTTTAGTATGTATTTCGACTTACCCTAATTCCATTCAGCTTTTGCGGCGAGGGGCTCGAATTGGCAACCATATGAATGGCCGACTGTTTGTTTTGTTTGTAGCGCCTGCAGGTAAATTTTTGTCAAAATCAGAAGCTCTCCATATTGAAACCTGCAAACGGTTATGCCAGGAGTTTTCAGGGGAATTTATTAGAGTTGAGTCATCAGATATTGTACCCGCAATCGTTAAGGTTGCTCTCCAAGAGCATATTACTCAAATTGTTTTAGGAGAAAGTCGGCGATCGCGATTTCAGTTGTTCTTTAAAGGTTCTATCGTACAGCGATTAATGCAAGCATTGCCTCAAGTCGATTTACATGTTATTGCTAACAACTATTCAGATCAAT
>NZ_JBQLZL010000106.1:12638-32408 GCF_052168255.1 Almyronema sp.
TAACTAAAGCCTGCTGAAAAAGGTCGCTTACTGATAGCGCTCTAAAAAATCCAGTGCTTGATTGCGGATTTCAGCATATTCTTTGGATGCTTGAATAGCATGGCGATCGCGCGGATGAGCAAAGGGAACTTTGATAATTTGGCCAATTTTTGCCTGGGGGCCATTGGTTAGCAAAATAATCCGATCGGACATATAAATTGCCTCATCAACATCGTGAGTAATCATCATCACCGCTTGGCGGTGGCTCTCCCAAATTTTTAATACCTGCGCCTGTAATTTGCGTTTGGTCAATGCATCTAACGCCCCAAACGGTTCATCCATTAGCAGCATTTTAGGGCGAGTAATCAGTGCCCGCGCAATCCCTACTCGCTGTTTCATCCCACCCGAAATTTCGTCAGGGTATTTGTCTGCGGCCTCCGTTAGATTGACCATAGCCAGGTGTTGGTTGATAGAGCTGATTTTGTCAGCACGACTAGCCGATTTAAACACTTGATCTACGGCTAGACGAATGTTGTCTTTGACGGTTAACCACGGTAAAAGAGCATAGTTTTGAAAAACCATCATCCTTTCGGCACCAGGTTTACGAATTTCTTTTCCTTCTAAGGTCACCCGTCCTGACGTGGGACGATCTAGCCCAGCAATAATTTTTAGCAAAGTAGACTTGCCACAGCCAGAGTGACCAATAACTGAAATATATTCTTTCTCGCCAATGGTCAAGCTGATGTCATCAAGAATAACGGTTTCTCTGCCCTCAGGGTTAGTAAAAGATTTTACTAAGTTATTAATAACGAGAAAGTCATTTTGAGGGTCGTCAAATGCCGTTCTGTTTCGGGTAATACTAGCGGTGTAATTCATTGAAAACTCTGGGGTAAAAGGTTAGGCGATCGCGTTTTAAGAAACAAAGAACGTACGAGGTGCATTTGCTCGAATTTTGAAGCTTTTGAGATAGCCAACCGGATCGCTAGGATCAAACGCCTTACTATCAATAAAGGCGTCGGCTGGCTCAGTCTTAAAATCTTCTGCTGGACAGAGAATATTCATTTCCTGGGCAATCTCACGGTAGAGATCAGTACGCCAAGCAGCTTTTGCAATCTGTTCGGCCTTTTGAGGAAACGTTTCAATTTGCTGCCAGCGGGCTGCCTGAGTCATCAACCAAAGATTTTGCGACTGCCATAAGAAGGTTGAGTGATCATTCGGCACGCGAGACACCTCAGGCGGCAGGTCAAAGAATAGAGTGGTTGCCAAACTTTCAACGATGCGTTCTCGATTGTCAAAACCACCGTAGTTGTACTTGCCGACAATCCCAGCGTTTGTGATACTGGGGTCTGCGCCTGTGTAGGATCGCTGCGAAATGATTTCAGCCACTTCAGCTCTATTGTCTGGCTGACTGCAATACTGGCAAGCTTCAATCATTGCCTTGACCAAGGCGCGGTATGTCTTGGGATTTTCGTCAATGAACGACTCCATGACGGCAAGCACGCGATCGGGATGCCCGCGCCAAATTTCTCGTCCTTGGGCAAAGGTGAAGCCAATTCCTTCATGATCAGAGATGGCTCTAGTGTTCCAAGGTTCGGCCACCATGTAGGCTTGCATGGCACCAATGCGCATGTTGGTGACCATTTGTGGCGGCGGCGTGATGATAATGCGAAACTCCTTGACTGGGTCTAACCCGGTGGCCGCAATCAGGTAGCGAACGAAGTACTCATAGATAGCAGAGCTTAAAACAACAGCCAGCGATCGCTTATAGGACGGAGCATCGCTGAAATAGTTGTGAAAGTCTCGGCCAAAGGCGTCGAGATCGCCTTGATAATCTTGCCAGGGTCGCAGACCCCTTTGCCAAAGTTCTTTGCTCATGGTCATGGCGTTGCCATGACGGTGAATGGTCATCGCCGCACAGAGGGGAGCCTGCCGCGCCCCTTCAGCCCCTACTCTAGCGTTCATCACCGCACCGGAAACCACCGGAGCCGCATCGAGGCGACCAAAAATCACACCGTCGCGAGAGTTGGCCCAGCTAGCTTCTCGGCTAAGCGTAACGTTCAAGCCATACTTATGAAAAAGCCTTTTCTGGTAGGCTACGGCAAACGGGGCACAGTCATTCACTGGCACATATCCAATCGTCAAATTGGGTTTTTCTAGACTTTTAGGGTTGATCAAAGGTTCGCTGTCTGACGCTTCTGCAGCCCTAGCTTTGTTCCCGTAGTGAGCTAGCGTCAGGGTTGATACCCCAGCCGTCAAGCCTTGCAGAAAGGCTCTACGTTTCATCTTTTTATTCATGGCAGTTTTATTGAAGGGTGACTAAGACCGAGCTGTTCGGTGAGTGACTCGGCTTTCTATTTGGCTCAGCAGGTAATCGAGCACCAATCCGGTCAGGCCAATAACAAATACGGCCAAAAACACAGAGCTTAAATTTAGACGGCTCCATTCATCCCAAACAAAAAAGCCAATGCCTATTCCGCCTGTCAGCATTTCTACTGCCACAATTACCAGCCAAGCAATCCCCAAACTAATTCGTAGACCCGTAAAGATGTAGGGCAAACTCGCTGGCAAAATGATCTTGACCACTTTTTTCCAAACGGGCATCTCTAGCATTTGCGCCACGTTTAAGTAATCTTTTGGCACACTAGCCACACCCAGAGCGGTATTGATGATAGTTGACCACAAAGAGGTAATAAAAATGACGAAAATCGCGGAGGGATTGGCGACGTTAAAAATGGCCAAGGCGATCGGCAGCCAAGCCAAGGGAGAAACGGGCTTGAGTACCTGAATTACGGGATTAATCGCCAGCATTGCCATTCTCGACATCCCAATTAAAAAACCAATTGGAATTGCTACGGTAGCTCCAATTAAAAAGCCGACGATGACTCGCTGTAGACTGGCAAGCAACAGCCAGCCCAAACCGATATCGCCAGGACCTCTGCGATAAAAGGGATGTAAGATATAGTCTAAGTTTTCGACCAGTGCTTGAGGCGGAGTGGGCATCAATTCTGGACGCAGCAGAGCCACAAGCCACCAAACTGCAATTAGCCCGGTAAAGCCCAAAAGAGGCATTAAAAACTCAGCTTTCGTTAGGCCACGAAGCGGTTTCATGGCAAGGATTTTGACGTTTGCAGCCAAACTGATCAAAATCATATTTTGATAGTACCTTCATTCAAATTGGACGGTGGTTACTGAGTGTCCAAATAAGAATCCTGTTGAGTTGGCACTATCTGTCAAAAAGAGTAAATCGATTTGACCTATAGCGATCGCCTTGTCACAGTCTTCTCCCAATGCCGACGAGGTTAGCTGACGGGCTAGGGCTGAGAGATGCCCTTTTTCAGAGTGTCACGCTGAAAATTCGCCCCTATGCTCAAAAGAGCTTGGTTCCCCCGCTTAAAGCGCTGCTCAATCATGGCAAAAATGAGGTAAGACTAGCGCTTTAACTAAGCTGACTTTCTCAGTTCATCGTATGCTAACACCAAGCCTCTAAATCAACAATCAATTTCAGCGGATGTTTGAAAAGTCGCCTGGACTAGATTTGGCTACCCTCACCTCCCTAGCCCTCGACGGTAAAATGGGCGTCTGAGTATTCTTAAAACGGGTTCGAGTAGCCTTTGCCGTACGGAGTAACCCTTTTAGAACTTCCCCTCAAGGTAGAAAGTTGGTTAAACGCTTCACCGGGGTCGCTCTTGCTTAGGATCTGTAGGCGACCTGCCAGAGCTTGTTGGCTCAATCTTGAGGCCAACCCTTATGAAGCAGCCGTGAGCGAATGGGTCACAGGCGATCGCCCCTTCTCGACTTCGCCCGGTTGTAGCTAAGCGCTACTCAAACAGTATTTGCTAACAGGTTGAAGAGCACCTTTGTCTTTACTTTAGGAGCCAACGTCCTAATAAGTTTTAGCGTTGGAAAAAAGTTTTTAACTACTTTTCAGTTCGTTCATATCGCAGTCAAATTTGTTAAATGAGGCAAAAGCTTTAATCGCTTTTAGCTTATCTTTTCTATCTTCAACAGTAAATTTACGCAAAATTATTTTTGAGCTAATTTCAAGTTCCCGAAAAATACGCTTGCGTTTACCAAAAATTTATAAATTTCGCTCAAATTATAATTTTAAGAACAACCGAAAAGGCAGATCACAAAAGCGCTGCCTCTAGACAGACGAGGTATTTACGGAAAGGTTTCTGACTTTTCTGAAATTTCATATTGACAGACTGTAGAAATTGCCGATATAACAGAACAAGTTTAGAGAAGCATTAGCTAGTTTTTAGGCTAAAAATCTCGCTAATAGCTAAGATTTTGGCCTTTATCGGCAAGGAGTACCTATCATTCAATAAAAAGGATTAGAGCTTTTGTTGAGCGGATAAACGCTCTTTTGGCAATGAGTTTAGATTCATTGCTAAGAAGATAGTGGCATTTGCTTTGGCAAAGCAAATATTTAAATGAGAGGAGCTTAATTTGAGTTAATCTCGCTTTTAGCCGTTCACATTCAAGAGTGAATTTTATCTGGCATCCTCTTCTTTTCAAGTCAGAAGAGTGCTGAAATTTTAATTCTCTCTTTTTAGGGAAGATGGACAACGGCTATCAAACTGAGATGCTTTCATTCACCTGCCTCTAAATTAAGAATGATATTTTCCTTCCCATCCGGATCAAATTTGACTTGAATTCAACCTTTTAGCAGTGAGCGGCAGTTTTTTTAGAATTGCAAGCTGAAAGCTGAGATCCTTAACGGCAGCATTTCATTTCAGATTTTTTCTACTAAAATTTCTAGCCGCTACAAAGGTAGCAATTACTAAAGCTTGGCTATTGAAGACAAAGCTAGCAACTTTTTGATAGCCAAATTCTCGTTGGGCGATCGCCATTAGGTCAAACAACCAAAGCTTTAGAAAGATGCAATATTGACAAAAACCAATATTGAATGCTATCTATTGCAGCGATCGCCAAAAATTAATTAAATCTTATTCCTGTAAACTTTTGACCTTTAGGTATCTTCATGGTTGACTCATTGGCAGTTAAAAAAAGCGAATTGACCGCAAAAAATCGTGCCTTTAAAATCCACGAAGACACGATTCCAGTAGATGATTATCGCCAGATTGCTCAGCAATTTGATTGGAAAACGTTTACTGAATCAGCCTACCACCGCTCTTTTCAGCGCACAGGCACGCCTATCTTAAAAGTTTTAGACTTAGCTTGTGGCACAGGGCGGTGGTTGCAAACCTTTTTGCAATACGTTAGCCCTCAGTTGACCACTTCTTTACCTCTTAATATTCGATATGACCTGCTAGATTGCTGCGAAAGTGCCCTCATCCAAGCTACCCAAAAAGTTCGCTATCCTTTTAAGCTAGGGACACAACATTTAGCTCCGGTTCAACAAGCTGCCTTAGAACCCGATACATATGACTGCATCTGGTCAATGCATGGCTTTTATGCCATGCCAAAAACCGATTTAGGTTCTATTTTGGCTAAAATCAATCATTCCTTACATCAAGATGGCCGCTGTTTAATTGCTCAAGCCAGCCACCGGGCTTTCTATATCAACTTTTACGATCGCTATCGAGCTGCTTTTGGTCAAGATCAAGGCACGGGCTTTACAGCCGCAGAAGATATTATAGCCGCGCTAAAAACGTTAGGGATTGAGCCTCAAGTACAGGTAATCAGTTACGACGAATGTATCCCCCTGCATAATATGGCAGCGGTTGAACATTACATCTTAAATGAGGCAACTATCAACTCTTTCAATCGCGATGATACTGTAGAAGTAGAAGATTCTGTCGGTCAGATAGGGTTGCAAGAACTTTGGCAAAATCCAGCGATGAATGCTTATCTAAATTCTTTAGTTTGGGATTCCACTTTCCATTTTCCCGAAGAAGTCTGGCTAATTTCTTTTGGTAAAGTTTAAAAACTTAGTAGACTTTAAGCTGTGCTTCCAGAGAACGCCCATCCCCTCTTTACTCAGCGCTATTGGTTATGAATTTTGTTGCTCAGGCTACCTCCCCCCCTTCCCCCTCTTTACAGCCCACAGCCGCAGAGATGTACGAACTGGTTAACACGGTGATGAAGTACATCGTGTCAGTTCAAGCCAACCCCGATCAGTTGCCCCTGGCGGGTTCTGGCTATCAATGGCTGCACCAGCGCGATCGCCACTCAGATACAGAAGCCGCGATCGCGCTAGCACGCTCACTGCAAGAACCCCTACCCGAACAAGGCACTACCAACGTAGAAGCCCTGCTACAAGACCTCTTTGAGCAACTGGCTCCCCACAGCTTAAATACCAATGGTGGTGGCTACCTGGGATTTATTCCCAGCGGCGGGTTGTTTCACGCCGCCCTAGCAGACTTTATTGCCCTATCGCTGAATCGCTATGTGCCCATCTTTATGGCTGCACCGGGGCTAGCTGCGATCGAAGCCCAAGCCGTACAGTGGTTGTGCAACCTCATGGACTTGCCCGCAACCGCAGGTGGCCTTTTTACCTCAGGTGGCTCTATTGCCACTTTGACGGCTTTGCATGCTGCCCGCCAGCAGCACTTTGCTGATCAGCCACCTACCGCCTGGTTGCAAGGGACGGTGTATGTGAGTGAGCAAGCCCATTACTGTCTGGAAAAAGGCTTGGCGATTTGTGGTTTGCCCCGGCAAAATCTGCGCCAAATTCCCGTAGACGATCAGTTTCGCCTGCGTCTAGATATCCTGGAAGCGACGCTACAACAGGATATTGCTGCTGGCTATCAGCCTTTTTTGATTGCAGCCAATGCAGGCACAACCAACACAGGGGCGATCGATAATTTGCTAGAAATGGGTCGCTTAGCCCGCACTTACCGAACCTGGTTTCATGTAGATGCAGCCTATGGCGGCTTTTTCAAGCTGACCCAACGAGGGCAGCGACTGCTACGAGGAATTGAGCAAGCAGATTCTATTGTCTTAGATCCGCACAAGTCTTTATTTTTGCCCTACGGTACCGGGGCGCTCTTGGTCAGGGATCGAACCAGCTTGCAGCGGGCTTTCGACTTTACTGGCTCCTACATGCCCGCTCGCAGTCAGGAAACATCCCCGCTGGAGGAAGATATGCTTTATCTTTCGCCGGAACTAACCCGCGATTTTCGCGGACTGAGGCTCTGGCTACCGCTCAAACTGTTGGGTGTGCAGCCTTTTCGATCGCAGCTAGATGACAAGCTCGATTTAGCCCGTTGGGCAGCCACCCAGTTGTCAAATATGCCCCACATGCAACTGGTTGCTGAGCCGCAATTGTCTATTCTGGCCTTTAAATTGCAGCCTGACGCCGCCAAACTGACGGCTCAAGACCTTGACGACTTAAACCGCGCCTTGCTAGATGCTATCAACGAACGCGGCAACATTTTACTGACGCCTTTCAAAGGGCAACAGCCGGGAGAATTCGCTATCCGCATGGCGATTCTGTCCTTTCGAACCACAGCCGTTAATCTACAGCAAGGGCTAAAGGATATTCAGCAAGCTGCCAGTCAGGTGCTTCACACCCGATTAGGCTGGGAAGAGTCCCTTTGTACTCTGCAGGAGTTTACCTGGGAAATGCCCGCGATCGCTTCAAACCAGCGTGAAGCCGCATAGCCTTGCTACCCGGTTGACCAAAAGCTGCTGAATTAGGATACGTCAGTACAGGCTGCTGCATACCGCTTCCTTGGCGATCGCTCAAACCCTGACAGCCCTGGGTTTTAAGGAATCCAACAGCTTGCCAAGCTCAGATTCGCCCTCAAATCAGCGTCGATCGGCGTTGTAAAATTAGGGTCAAAGCGTTATCAACTTTACAGAACTATATTGAAGATTTACCAATCAAAGAATTGAAAAATTCTGGGGAATGCTAAGCCAAAAGCTGTTCCCTAAAAAAGTATTGACTACGGTGCCCAACTTCAAATCGCTGAAAAAATGTCCTCTACGGCTTGTCCTGATTGTGCCATTTACGCTGCAAACCTTTGCGATCGCAGGTTTGATTGGCTACCTCTCTTTTAGAAACGGTCAGGAAACCGTCGCCGATCTAGCGCAGCAGCTAGAGTCAGAAGTCAGTAATCGGGTTGAGCGCGATCTCGATCGCCATCTGGGAATTGCCCAGCAAATCAACCAGATCAACGTTGACTTAATTGAACAAGGACTCTTAAACCTCAACGATTTAGAAGCCACAGGCCACTATTTTTGGAAGCAAGCCAAGCTCTTTAAAAACACCAGCTACATTGGCTACGCCCTACCGACGGGGGAAGAAGCCGGAGCCGGTCGCTGGATTGAGGGTCAAGACGTAGTCATTTTTCAAGGCGTCGCCACGGGCAACGACTACGCCTATGCCACCGATGAGCAAGGCAACCGAACCGAAATTGTGGAAACCCTAGACTACGACCCCCTCAGCGACGAATGGTACGAAAAAGGAGCCGCAGCGGGCAAAGCCGTCTGGACTGATATCTATGTAACAGAAGGGTTTGACGGCTATATTTCAGCAACCGCCGCCCGTCCCGTCTATGACCAAAACCAACAGTTGCAGGCTGTTTTACTAGTAGACTACCTGCTGAGCGATTTGAACGACTTTCTGCACAATATCGAAGTGAGCCCCAGAGGGCGGGTGTTTATTATGCAGCGAGACGGCTTGCTCGTAGGCAACTCTAGCGATACGCCCACTTACACGATTGCCGCCGGAGAAGCTGAGCAAATTCCGGCTTGGGAAAGCGAAGACGCCACGATTCAACTCACAGCCAGTTACTTGCAGCAGCAATACCCCGACTTTCAATCTATTCAAAACGTCAAAAAGTTTCAGTTTTGGGCAGAAGGAGAAAATTATTTTGCTCAGATAATGCCCTGGCAAGATGAATTTGGCCTAGATTGGCTGGTAGTCACCACGCTGCCGGAATCAGACTTTATGGCTCAGCTCCAAGCCAATGCTCGCAATACGGTGTTGCTGAGTCTGGCGGGTCTGGTAGTTGCCATTGGCATTGGCATTTTGACATCGCGTTGGGTCACTCGGCCAATTACGCAACTTATGAATGCTAGTGAGCAGCTTTCCCAAGGAGAGCTAGACCAAAAAGTGGAGGTGCAGGGTATTCAAGAGCTAGAAACGTTAGGTTCGGCTTTTAATCGCATGGCCGGACAGCTCAGACATTCCTTCCGTAAGCTAGAGTCTACCAATCAGGCGTTAGCCGCGGCTAACCACGCCCTAGAAAAAAGCAACGACGAGCTAGAACAGCGGGTTGAAGAGCGAACGGCTGATTTGCAGCAAACGCTGCGAGAACTGCGACGCACGCAAGCTCAACTGGTACAAACCGAGAAAATGTCATCGCTGGGTCAGTTAGTCGCTGGGGTGGCTCACGAAATTAACAATCCCGTCAATTTTATCTATGGCAACATTGCCCCCGCCAAAGAATACGCGCAAGACCTGCTAGCCCTGATTGATCTCTATCAAAACGCTTTGCCGCACCCACCGGGCGAAATTCGCGATCGCATTGAAGCCATTGACCTGGAATTTATTCAAGAAGACCTGCTCCAGCTTCTCTCGTCGATGAGCTTTGGGGCTACTCGCATTCGTGAAATTGTGACTTCTCTGCGCAACTTTTCGCGCTTAGACGAAGCCGACTTCAAGGAGGTCGATGTTCATGAAGGCATTGAAAGTACCCTGATGATTTTGCACAATCGGCTGAAGGGCAAACCTGATCAGGCGGGCGTTGAAATCGTCAAAGCATATGGAAACCTGCCCAAAATTAACTGCTGTCCTGGGCAGCTCAATCAGGTTTTTATGAACTTGCTCACCAATGCCATTGACGCCCTAGACGAAAAACTAGCTCAAGCCGATCAAGCCGCCGACTCCGAACCGCCTACCATTCGAATTGTTACCCAGTTGAGCCAGCCAGAAGGCGTTGCCATTCATATTATCGACAATGGCCCTGGCATTCCGGCTGAGATTCAGGCAAAGCTTTTCGATCCTTTCTTCACCACAAAACCCCCCGGTCAGGGGACAGGCTTAGGGCTATCTATCAGCCATCAAATTGTTACTGAGCGCCACGGCGGTTCACTTACCTGTCAATCTACCGTCGGCCAAGGCAGCGAATTTGTGATTCAATTGCCCAATTGCTGGGTACATCCGCCGCAAGAAGCCCCCGTCAGCGCTGCAAGCTCCAGTGAGCCTAGCCCTACTCTGGCTCTAAATGCTTCTGCACAAACGCTTTGAGTACCTCAACATCTTTTCCCCGATTGTGAGTAGAGGGGTTTTCGATTGCGGCTAGCTGATGCAGGCGATCGATTTCTGGCTGTCGTTCTGCCTCAAAGTCTTTGGCTGCCTTGCGGTTGATGCCAAACTCGCGTTCTAGCAAACTGGCGTTGACCGCCCAAGCCGCTTCTGGATGCTGCTGATTCCACAGTGCAATCGTCTCAAAAATTGCTTTGGCTCGCTCTTTGGCGCTGCCTGCTTTGCGTCCGCGCCCGGTTCGGGTGGCAGGCGGCGGCGATGCAGGCAAGGGGGGAGTCGAGGTTACCACTACTGGCGGCGACACGGGGTCAATACCGCCTAAGAGAGCCTGCCGGATGGCTTCAAACTGCTGTAGCTGCTGCTGCAGTTGGGCTTTTTCTTGCTGGAGGGTGGTTAGCTGCTGGGTGAGGCGCTGCACCTGGGCTGAGTCGGTACTGGCTTGTTGCAGTTGGGTTTTGAGCTGGCTGTTTTCTGTCCGTAGGGTTTCGACTTCTTGGGTGAGCCAAGCCATTGTCGAGGCTTGGTGCGCGATCGCGGCCAGCGTTTCAGCCCCCGGCGGCTCTGGAGGGGGCGCTGGCTGGGCTTGATTGAGTAAGGTTCGCAACGCCTCAGCCGGACTAGCTGGCGATAGCCCCTGTTGAGCCGCCCACCGTTGCAGGGACGCTAGGTCTGCTTGGGTCAAGGGTGACTCTTGTGCAGACGGCTGATTAGACTGCCGAGTAGAGGGCGGTTGGGGTTGCCGTTGGTGGCGGTCTGCTTCAGGCCGTGATGAGGCGGTTGAGGCGGTTGATGAGGTTGGAGACGGGGCGGCAGTTTTAGCAGCTTGCGTCGTTGCGCCCTGCCACAGGTCTAGCCAGGTAGAGGTTTTGAAGTCAAAGCTAATACCGTAGCGATCGCGCAACGACCAAAAACGATTGTTGATACCGCGCTGCCGCTTCCAGCTTTCTAAAGTATCGGCATCAACATCGGCTAACCCTCTGGCTTGGGCAAGCTGAGCCGCTTTTTTAGCCGCGATCGCAGTTGCCGTCTTTTCTTGCCCTGTTGCTGTCATTGCTTGCACCTCCATCGAGCGGTTATCGGCGGCCTCCGGCAAAGGAGGCAAACCATTGGCTGGAATTTTCAGACCCCGGACAGTAATTAATGAGCCATCGGCTTTGGCCAGTCGGTAGTGAAAGTAATGGTCGGTCGCTCTCGAATTAGGCGTGATCGTGCCCTCTACGACATGACCCAGGTAGTGCTGCAGAAAGCGATGCTCATGCTTCCATTCTGGACAGAAATAGTGAATGGCGATCGCCCCATAGATGCCCCGCAGCCGATGAATCGACACTGACTTAAAGCCATCGGGAACAGGCACAATGCCCGTTTCTTGAAAATATTTTCTCACCTGACGGTTCACCCGCGTATTGAAAGCATCAATGCGCGGATCATCGTGACCAGCACTGGCGGCGACTAAAGGGGCGATCGCCGCCAGCGATCTAAAGCGTTCAATCGCGGCCAAAACCGTTTGAGCGGGCACAAGCGTCAAAATATCAAACGATAGCGATTCTGCTTTTTTTTGCTGGCCGCTAAAGTGCAGCGCATAAGGGTATGGGGTTTGCTCAAACACCCCTTTGCTGATGACTTCGGTATGTCTGCGCCCGGTCAAAGCGGCGATCGCGATCGCCAACAGCCGTTCGTCATCCTGCTGTAACAACTGCATCACCTGGTCAAGATAGCGCTGTAGCGGAATCACCTGTAGGTTGTCTTGCCGCTTGTTGTTGTTGGCTGTAGTCGATTGCCGCAGCGTCTGGTAGGTTGCTAAATCGTATTTGAGATGCTTGAGGGCATAATGTTCGCGGCTCAGACCCGCATCAGAACCGTCCAGCTTTTGCCAGGGCTTGAGGTAAGAATTTTGCTCCGTCAGCAGTAACTGCCCGCTGGCGATCGCGTCTCCAATCAGCTTGCGGTAAGTAGAAAGATACTGACTGCTAATCGATTGTTGCGGATAGCCTTCTTCCAAGAGGGCAATTTCGGCTGCTGCCAAAGCGGCGATCGCGGCTTCTGAGTCTTGGCCTTGCTGCTGCAACTGTATCAGCCGCTCTAAAAAGTGCAGCGCCAGTTGCCCTAGCTCATCGCGCGAGAGGCGAATTCGCCGCTCAGCCTGAATTCGCTGACGAAAGCGATCGACAATTTCAGATCGAGTAAGGTCATGACGAGTAGCCAGGGACATAGAGTATCCTAATCTAGGTCAGCTCAATCCAGTCAGGCGTACATTCGTTGTAAACGTACAACCGCATGCCATTAACAATTGTACATTCACTTCGAGACGGCGGCTCTTATCGGCTATGCCCATAATGGTTTAAAGCGCTAACCTAAGTAAATCATCAGTTTTATGGGCCAAACCGAGCCATCCCACCAGCCACCGCTGAAGTTTCTGGCTTGGCTGCCAGAGTTAAAACGAGAAGTTTGGATTTTAGCAGCGGGGCAACTGCTGCTGTTTATTGGCCAGGGGTTCACCCTGGTTTATGCTGCTATCTATTTTGTCAACACGCTCGGCTTTTCTCCGACTCAGGTGGGCTTAGCTTTGGGTAGCGGCGGTATTTCTGGTACATTGGGGCGATTTTGGGCGGGTAATGCCATTGATTCGCCTCGCTTTGGTCGCCGTGTCACTTTGCTGGTAGCGGCAGCGATCGCTGCTTTAGGCAGCTTTTGTTTAGCCTTTGCCAGTACTTTTGCGTTGCTGGTAGCGGGCAATTTGCTGCTGGGGTTGGGCATTAGTTTATACTGGCCTGCTACCTTAGCCGTGACCACGGATTTAACCCCTGCCGCACATCTCACCGAGGCCATGGCGTTAACTCGCCTAGCCGATAATTTAGGCTTGGGGTTGGGGGCTTTTATCGCTGGTCAATACATTGCCTGGGGGGGTGACTACCCGGTTTTGTTTATTTGCAAGGGGTTGGCCTATTTGGTGTTTGCTTTAGTGATTTTTGGCGCGATCGCTGAAACCCATCCCCGTCACCCGCCCTCGCCCCACCTGTGGCAAAACTGGGCAGCGGCTCTGCGCGATCGCTGCTTCATCACCTATCTGCTGGCTAACCTGTTTTTTACGACCTACGCGGCTCAACTGAGCAGTACGCTGCCCCTCTATTTGGCTAATTTTTTGCCCGGTGGCAACACAGAAACAGGCTTTTCTGAACAGGTCATTAGCTACTTTTTTGTTTGGCATGCGCTGCTCAAAATTGGGCTGCAACTGCCAATTACGCGCTGGCTGCGGGCAGTGCCTCAGGTCAATATTTTGCTCGGTTCTCTGGGGCTATGGAGCATCAGCTTTTGCTTCATCTGGCTGGCAGGCGTCGTGTCTGTTAATTCGCTGGGGGTAGTTTTGGTGGCTTTTGCTAGCGTGGCCTTTGCTGAAATTCTCTATGCGCCTTCGGCTTCGGCGTTGGTGGGCAATCTGGCACCTGAGCGGCTGCGGGGCGTCTATTTTTCCCTAGAGTCTGAGTGCTGGGCGATTGGCTTTTTGGTGGGGCCAGCGGTGGGGGGCTGGGCGCTAGATCAGCCGAACCAGATCGGTCTGAACTTTTGGCTGATGCTGGTGGGCAGTGCGGCGATCGCAGGTGGTTTGCTTTTGCGGCTGCGCCAGCAGTTAGCAGCGCCAGCGGCAGCGGTAGACGGGGTAGAACCAGCAGGGGAGGCTTAATTAGGATGGAGTTATCAAAAATAGAGAAGCTCAACCAATGCCTGTAGCCCGCGATTTGCCCATCATTGATTTTGCCCCTTTTTGCCAGGGAGAGCCTGCCGGACAGCAGCAGGTGGCACAAGCCATTTATCAAGCCTGTCATCAGGTCGGCTTTTTTTATGTGGTTAACCACGGCATTGCCGCCGAGGCGATCGCGCAGGCTTTTCAGCAGTCACAGGCTTTTTTTGCTTTGCCCACTGCGGCCAAACAGCAATCGGCCTGGGCAAATGAATTTAGCAATCAAGGTTATATCGGCGTTGAACGAGAACGGCTAGACGAAACTCAACCCGGCGACTTGAAAGAAGCGCTAAATTTGAGCCGGGACGTAGCCGCGCCGCCCCCGCCAACGGCTACGCAGTCCGCCCTGCTTGACGATTGGCCCGCTGGCTTACCTGCCTTTCGCACCACCTTGAGCCGCTTTTTTCAAGACTGTACGGCCACGGCCAATCACCTGTTTCGCGCCTTTGCCATCGCCTTGAACTTGCCAGAAGACGCGATCGCCCGTCAGCACCAAAACCAGGAATTTACCCTGCGGCTGTTACACTATCCGCCGTTGACGACTCCGCCCCAACCCGGACAACTTCGCGCGGGTGCCCATTCCGACTACGGTAGCCTAACGCTGCTGTTTCAAGATCAAGTCGGAGGGCTAGAAGTGCAAACCGCCGCTGGCGAATGGCTGTCAGCCCCCGCTATTGACGCCGCTATTTTAGTCAACACCGGAGACTTGACCCAGCGATGGAGCAACGATATTTTTCGCTCTACTCAACACCGGGTCGTCATTCCTGAAGGAGACGCCGCGCTGCGCGATCGCTACTCGATCGCCTTTTTCTGCCAGCCCGATGCGACGGCTGAAATTCGCTGTCTGCCCAGTTGCCAAAGCCCAGATAACCCGCCGCGCTATGCGCCTATTACTTCAGGTGACTATTTGCTGAGCCGTTTGCGGGCAACTTATTAACCCTTGCCCAAAGCCAAACCTAGCAGCCCACCTTAAATAGTAGAGACACAGTTCATGGAGCGAATTTCCATAGCATCGGAAAGATAGCAAGTTCCGCCATACTGGTTGAGGATGGGGCGCAGTTGCGCTACCACCGCTTTGGCCTGGTCAGCACCGCAAAAGGAAATAATATAGATGTTGCTGAGGGTAGACCCGGCCAGGTCAAAATCGTCGGAGACTACGCCGCGATCGCTGCGACCCGTTACATCGCGAATGACGCTATAGCCATTGACCTGACATTTCTCTAAACAATCTACGATTTTACGCTGCTCCATAGAGCTGGCAATAATTTCAATACGTTTGACCGGATGCATACAATCAGGATTCTCCCAAAAAGTGATGACACTAGCCTAAGCAGAGAAGACGCCGAGGCCGAAAATTAGCGGCACTCTCTTAACAAGCCGTTTGTGCAGACCAGCCTAGCTCATTGGCCACCAACGCCCTAAGCCCAAAAGTGGTTGATAATGGCCATATAGACAGGGATGCCCAAAATGATGTTGAAGGGAAAAGTCAGCGCTAAGGCCATCGAAATATAGAGACTGGGTTTGGCTTCGGGTACGGTCAATCGCATCGCGGCGGGAACAGCAATATAAGAGGCACTAGCGGTCAGCACCGAAAATAGCAGCGCATTTCCGGCTGACATGCCAATTAAAGCCGCGATCGCAATCCCCAGCAAAGCATTAAAAAGCGGCATCAAGATAGAAAAGCCCAGCAAAAACGAACCGCCCCGCCGCAGATCGTTAAACTGGCGAGCCGCGACCAATCCCATATCCAGCAAGAAAAAAGTCAAAACCCCATAGAAGATCTCGCCCGTAAACGGCTCCAAACTTTCCCAACCTTCTTGGCTGGTAATAATGCCAGCAATGAGGCTGGCAATGAGCAAAAAGACCGAACCGTTTAGACAGGCTTCTCGCAAAATCTCTTTCCAGGCGATGCGTTCATGGGTGCGGTGATCGCGGGCAAAAAGGCGCACCAGCAAAATACCAATGACAATCGCAGGAGATTCCATCAGGGCTAGCGCTGCAACCATGTGCCCGCCATAGGCAATTTCCAAACGGTTTAAAAAAGAGCTAGCGGTTACAAAGGTAACGGCGCTGATGGAGCCATAGGCCGCTGCGATCGCGGCGGCGTTGTAGACATCTAGCTTTAGCTTCAAAATAAAAAAGGAATAAATCGGCACAATGGCGGCCAATACCATTGCTAGGATCAGCGTCAGGGCAACTTCTCCGTCAATACCGCTCTCATGAATTTCGTGTCCGCCTTTGAAGCCAATTGCAAATAGCAAATACAGAGAAAATAGCTTGGGTAGCGGCTGGGGAATTTCTAAATCAGATTTGAGAAAAACCGCAAACATGCCCATAAAGAAAAAGATAATCGGAGGATTGAGTAAATTCGACAGAATTAAGCTTGAGTCCATATGCCATTGACCTTAGGGATGCAGTACACGAACCGACCCACTGCCGCCAGCGAGTCATCAACGATCAAACCACCCTCCGGCGGCTTAAGCTTCTAGAGAATCGCGAGGCCGCGCCGCTAGAGGCCACCTAAAGAACCCATGCAAACAGCAGTAGGGAGATAGCGTTTATCAGTTGCCCTCAGCCTACCTGCGCGATCGCAGCTAGGCCAACAGCCGATGCCCTCGACCTGTGGCGCTAGGCAGCCTTCTAGTCGCTTGTGGCCAGTTGTTAGCAAAGTAAATGTTAAACATAGAGGGCGGTTCAAGTCTAGCGGAAGTAGAACAGCAAAACCGCAGCCGAGACTGCTTTGCCCCTAACCTGCTGCGGTTAGACCCCAGCGATGGCTCCAGTTTCCAAGCAAGTGCAGACAGGCTTAATTGGCACCCACCAAGGGGGACAGCTTTAGCGCCTAAGGTGAAAGCGCTCAAGGGATCAAAAGCCGTTTACAAAAAAGCTTTCCTTCTGCAGTGGCGGCCTGTAGAAGGAAAGCTTTGCTGTCAGCGGCTTGCAGTCATAACCCAGCAGAATGCTGCTCCCGTAAAAACATCAAGCCAGTTAAAAAGGGAGGTTACTCAGCAAAGGCAGCTTTGTTTTCCGCAGCCCACGTAGCAAACGATGTGGCTGGTTTGCCCGTAATCGTTTGGATAGTGTCATTCGTCTGTGCAAACTCGCCCGTTGCAAATACGCTATACAGTTCTGCGATCGCTTTAGCTGTCCACTCCGGCATACCGGAATCTAGCATGCCTTGCAAAGCCGCCTCATTAGGGATAGGGACGTATGTGACCGCTTTGCCAATTGTGGTACTGAGCTGTTGAGCGACATCATAATACGAGCAGGCTTCTGGGCCAGTGAGTTCGTAAACTTTCCCCTGATGTTCGGTTGTCATCAAAGCTTGAAAAGCCACTTCTACCAAATCGCGCACATCTACCAGCGACTGTTTAGCCTCGCCAAAGGGAAGATAAAACTGCCCAGTTGTTTGAATAGAAGGGGCTGACCAAAGCATATTTTGGTAAAACGAGTTTGGCCGCAGAATGGTGTAAGGCAACCCTAATGCCATTAATGCGTTGTCGCTTTGCGTGTGCTGCTGTTGAATGACTGATTTAGCTTTGTCACCCGCCCCTAAGGCAGAAAATTTGACGATGTGAACGTCAGTTGTGTTTTTAGCCGCTTCGAAAAAGTTTTGAAACAGTTCGACCGTGTTAGGTACAATCGCCATTGCAATAAAGGCACGTTCAACATTTTCAAATGCGGCTTCTAGAGAGGCCGGGTTGTTGAGATCGCCCTCAAATAGCTGAACATTCGGTTGGGCTAAAGACTGAGCCGATTGGCTGTTGCGCACGAGTGCCCGTACCGTCTGTCCGGCGGCAGCTAGTCGAGCCGTTAAGAGTCGCCCGTTGGTGCCCGTTGCACCCGCAATCAGGATTGTGCTGCTGTTAACCATTGTTTCTCCCAGTCATGTTTGATGGATCAATGAAACTGAATTCACTTGTCGATGCCAAGCGCCGCCAAAACCAGTTCTGCAGTTTGGGTACCCGAATTTTGCTGTTGCCCGGTGATGAGATTGCCGTCTTGAGTAGCATAGGCAGCAAAGGGTTCTGCCGTAACAAAGTTGGCACCTAGCCGTCTGGCCTCATCTTCAATGCGAAAGGGCATCATCTTTTTGCCTACGCTTTGATCGGCGTAGTCTTCCTCGCTATTGGCAAAGCCAGTCATTGTCTTGTCTTGAATCAGGTAGTCGCCATTCTCTAGCTTGGTTTCAAGTAGCAGGCAAGTGCCATGGCAAAGAGCCGCGCTTGGTTTATTGGCCTGATAAAACCGCACAAACAACTCCGCTAATGCAGAATTTTGGCGAAAGGTAAACATTGGCCCTTGACCGCCACAAACAACCACTGCGTCAAAGTCGTCAAGCGCGAGTTCAGCGATCGCTGGCGTATTTTCTAAAAGCTGCATAAAGTCTGGCTGTCTGATGTATTGCAGCGACAGTTGATCGTCTTTGGCATATCCTGACTCGTCACGCGGATCGCTCAGCGCATCGAACTCTACTTGACCCCCTGCCGGACTGGCAATCGTTACCTGGCAGCCAGCTTTTATAAACACATCGTAGGGATGGATTAACTCTGCGGCCCAAAACCCTACAGGCCAACCCATAGTCGTAGAAACAGCAGGGTTCGAAACAATCATCAAAATATGCTTAGTCAAGTCAGGCACCTCGCATTTTGAACGTTTAATCTTGGGGTCGATGGCTCAAACCCTTCTTATTGTCGGCAATGAGCTATATTCTTGCCATGGATATTTTGTATAAACTAAATTCACCCAATGAATATTGCTAGCTGGGATCTGAACTTGTTGGTTGTGTTTGATGCTTTGATGGCTGAGCAGCATCTCACCCGCGCCAGTGAGCGAGTTGGTTTGAGTCAACCCGCTACCAGTAATGCCCTGGCTCGGTTGAGAAAACTGACGCAAGATGATCTATTCATTCGAGCTGGCGGCACCTTTCGCCCGACCCCTGTTGCCATTGCTTTAGCAAAACAAATTCAGCCCGCTCTCCAGCAAATTGAGACAGCGCTGGCACAAACAACGTCGTTTGACCCAGCAACTAGCGATCGCGTTTTTTCTCTGGGTCTGAGCGACTACACCGCCTTTTTACTGCTGCCAGACCTGCTCAAAGCGATTAAGTCTGAAGCTGCCAAAATAGCGATTCAAGTCAGAACTGGCGAACGCAGTTGGCTTTTAAAGCTACTAGATGACGGCAAAGTCGATTTGGTTTGTGGCGTGTTTCCTGAAAAGGTAGCGTGGCACAACTCACAAAAGCTGTTTGAAGAAACCTTTGCCTGCGTTTGTCGGCAAGGCCATCCGCACATAGATAGCGAAATTTCTATTCAGCAATACATCGAGGCAGATCACTTGCTGGTTTCTATTGCCGGCGATCGATCCGGCAGAATTGACCATATTTTGAGCCAACAAGGGCTGACGCGCCACATTGCGGTTTCTGTACCGCATTTCTTAGTGGCTCCGTTTATTCTGGCTCAAACCGATCTCATTGCTACGCTAGCCAAACGCGTTGCAGAAAGCTTTGCCCCCATGCAGGCGCTCAAACTTCTGCCACCTCCGGTAAATTTAACAGGCTTTTCCGTTTCTATGCGATGGCACCAAAGCAGCCAAAATCACCCTGACCAAGCTTGGTTGCGTACTCAAGTCGAGCAGGTTAGCCAAAAGTTTGTTCACAGCACATTGCCGACAGACAGGCGGCAGTGATGACCGTCGTTTTCGGCCACCCCCCCAACGACGAGAACTGACAAGCGATCGCCAAATCTCTTACTTCTTGCCTTCGTTGCCGACAAATGACCCCACCTTGTCGGATTAAATCGTTAAGCCCCCTGTTTTGCCTAATACCGATTCTTCAAAAGAAAGGTACAGATGAGACTGACGAAACGTATGCAGA